>NZ_JJQL01000055.1:0-65248 GCF_000979975.1 Methanosarcina sp. 1.H.A.2.2 | reverse complement strand
ATAAGTTTGCAGAATCAATAACAGCAGAACGTGAGGAAGTTGACGCTTATATCCCACGAAGCTGAAGACTTCGGGGTTTTACGCTCCTTCCCATAAAAATTCCTTTGCCCGAGAAACAGAAAAGCAAGCTCTGGAAAAAGTCATTCTGGAAAAAGTCAGTATATGCCAGTATATTAAACATATAAAGAGAATATAAAAAGAGGAGTATAATGACAGGAAATCCCTTATCCAAAACCCCTATTGTGATGACGATTGCAGGCTCGGATTCAGGAGGTGGAGCCGGAATTGCTGCTGACCTGAAGACCTTTGCCGCATTTGGAGTTCACGGTACCTGTGCCATAACTTCCGTAACTGCCCAGAATACAACAGGAGTTCTTAAGACATTTGACCTTGCCCCTGAAGCTGTTGCAAGCCAGATCGAAGCTGTCTGTACGGATATGAATATCAAATGGGTAAAGACCGGAATGCTTGCCTCATCGGAAATCGTAAAGGAGGTTGCAAAGCAGGTAAAAAAGCACAGGCTTTCCCTGGTGATCGACCCTGTCATGGCTGCTGAAGCCGGAGGAGACCTCCTGCGAAAAGAAGCTCTTTCAGTCCTTATCGAAGAACTGCTGCCCCTCTGTAAGGTTACGACTCCAAACGCCTCTGAAGCAGGCGCAATTGCAGGAATTCCTGTCAAAACCCATGAAGATGCAAAACTTGCGGCAAGAAAAATTGCAGACCTTGGAGTTGAAGCCGTTATTGTTACAGGAGGGCACCTTGATGCGACGGACCTTCTCTATGAATCCGTTTCCGGCACCTTTACCCGCGTTCCCGGAACTTTTGTCAGAGGAGGAACCCACGGCTCGGGCTGCACCTACTCTGCATCGATGACTGCCTGCCTTGCCTATGGGAATAGTCTGGAAACTGCTGCCAGGAAGGCAAAGAAATTCGTGGAACAGGCAATCCAGAGGAGCCTGCCTGCGGGCAGAGGAGCAGACCCTGTAAACCCCCTCGGAAAGACCCTTGAGGAAAAAGAGCGCTACCTTGCCCTGAAGGATGTAAAAGAAGCGGTATCAATACTTGCAGACAGCCCTGAGTTTGCAAAGCTCATTCCTGAGGTTGGCTGTAACATAGGAAAGGCAATTCCGGGTGCCCGAAATTATGAGGACATTGCGGCTGTAGACGGCAGGATAGTGAGGTACAGAGGAAGGGCAAATCCTGTTGGATGTGTTGACTTTGGAGCCAGCAGGCACGTAGCAAGGGTCGTTTTTGCAGCTCTTCGCGAGAATCCTGACATCAGAGCTGCCATGAATGTAAAATATTCAGAAGAAATCCTTGAAGCCTGCAGGGAAATGGGGCTTGAGATTTCCTCTTTTGACAGATCTAAAGAGCCTGAAGAGGTCAGTACCATGGACTGGGGCACTTCTGAGGCAATTAAAGAATACGGAGGAATGCCTGAAGTAATCTATGATGAAGGAGGAATGGGAAAAGAACCTATGGTCAGGCTTCTCGGTCCGGATGCATCAGAGGTTGCAAAATTTGCAGTGGAACTTGCCAGAAGATTGAGATGACAACTGTAAACAACAACCGTAAACAACAACCGGCGGAAAAGCCGGCACACGTTTTCTTTTTTTCGTTTCCGTAATTTCGAGGGTGATGCTAAGATTCTCAAAGTATAAAGGTGTAGTTTGGAGTTCATACATGCAAAACAGATAACGCTTAAATACATCAAGGTACGATTTTGTACAGAAATAATGTGAAGGAGATTTTCATGGAACAGACAAAGATTATCCTTGATGAAAATGAGATGCCGAAGAAATGGTACAATGTCCTTTCCGACCTTCCCACTCCAATTGATCCACCTCTTGACCCCAGAACCTGGCAGCCTATAAGCCCGGATGCTCTTGAACCAATTTTCCCAAAGGAACTGATCAGGCAGGAAATGAGCAGCGATCGGTATATTGATATTCCCGAGGAAGTGCTTGATATTTACAGGCTCTGGAGACCAAGCCCCCTATTCAGAGCCCATCAGCTGGAGAAAGTTCTCAAGACCCCTGCAAAGATCTATTATAAGTACGAAGGAGTTAGCCCTGCAGGCAGCCACAAAACAAATACCTCCATTGCCCAGGCTTACTATAACATGAAAGAGGGCACTGAGAGGCTCACAACAGAGACGGGAGCAGGGCAGTGGGGAAGTGCACTATCTCTTGCCTGCAATTACTTCGACCTCGAATGCAAAGTCTATATGGTCCGTTCCAGTTACTACCAGAAGCCTTACAGAAAATCCCTTATGACCCTCTGGGGAGGAAATGTAGTGCCTTCCCCAAGCCCGGATACGGAGTTCGGAAGAAAGATCCTGCAGGAGCAGCCTGACACCCCAGGAAGCCTCGGGATTGCAATCAGTGAGGCTGTAGAGGATGCAGTAGCCCATGAGAACACAAAGTATTCCCTTGGAAGTGTACTTAACCACGTTGTGCTCCACCAGACCGTGACAGGTGCAGAGTGCAAAAAGCAGCTCGAACAGGTCGAAGAATACCCTGACGTGGTTATCGGGTGCTGTGGCGGAGGAAGCAACCTGGGAGGAATCGGGCTTGAGTTCATAAAAGACAGGCTTGAAGGAAAACACAACGCAAGAGTTGTCGCAGTCGAACCTTCAGCCTGCCCTTCCTTAACAAAAGGAGAGTACAGGTACGACTTCGGAGACACTGCCGAGATGACCCCGCTCCTTAAGATGTACACCCTCGGCCACAAGCATATGCCTCCTGCTATCCATGCCGGAGGACTCCGCTACCACGGCGACTCTCCGATCATAAGTAAACTCTATGCCGAAGGGCTTATAGAAGCTGTTTCATATGATCAATACGATGTTTTTGATGCAGCCGTACAGTTTGCCAGGACAGAAGGAATAGTGCCTGCACCTGAATCGTCCCACGCTATCCGCTGTGCAATTGATGAAGCCCTCGCAGCCAAACAGACAGGGGAAGAAAAGACCATTCTCTTTAACCTGAGCGGGCACGGTCACTTTGACATGGCTTCCTATGACAAATATTTCAGCAGGGAACTTGTCTGAAATAACCGGGATAATAAAGAGCATAAGCTGAAAAACACACAAAAAATAAAGCCTGAAATGTACATGCTAAAATGTACATGCTAAAATGTAAAGGCTAAAATGTAAAGGCTAAAATGTAAAGGCTAAAACGTGAACTTCCCCCGGGCTAAAAACCCAGGGGTTTTACGCTTTGTTCTATAAAGGTTAAAGAGTATAGAATCGGACAGGGATGCCTTTCAGGCGTCCTCTGTTTTTTAGAGAAAACGTTTTCCAGATAATGTGTTTTTTAAAAATGTTTTTATACAGATATTTCCTTGCACCGTGTTACTGGTACACTCTGGGTGCACTTTCAATAGAGCTTGTTACTCAAACTGCTTTCTGTTCAGGATATAAAGGACCATCTTTGGGCTGAGCTTGCTTTCCTTCGTTATTTTTTCGGAAATATTTTCGTCCGGAATTCCTTCTGCTTTCATATTCCTTATTTTACTCATTACTGAAGGAGGGACGATGTAATACTCGTTTATGTCCTTTCTGTGCCCCCAGACATCTCCTTCAAGCAGCTGGATCTTTTGCATTCCCAGAAACATCTCCATAGACTTCGAAATCGTCTTTTGATATGATTTCGGAAGCTGGACTATTTCAAGCCTCGGACAGATTTCAACAAGCAAGAAAATATCTTTATTTGAAGGCCTGAACGCAAGGTGAATTACCTTTTCGTTCGGGTTTAAGGAGAGAATTTCATCTCTTGAACTAACAACTCTTATTTTCATACCATTCCCCAGACCCTAGTTAAGTTTAAGAATTAATGAAATAAGTTATACGGCAATATTTAAATATTTTTCTCTGTTATGCTTGTAAAATAGGTTTTGTGTCTCAAGAAAATATTTAAAAAAAGGTTACATGCAAAAGCAAAAATAAAAATATATAAACTAAAATGCAGGATTTAAGGTCTAAAAATCAGCTTGATTTTTTTGAATTGTTGGTATAAATATAAAAAAAGAGTAATATAGAAATAGATAATGTGTTATGGAATTGACCTAAGCTGAAACTCTTTAACCGTCTCACCCGTCTGTTAAAATGGTTTTAAAAAGAGTAAAGATAATGGCTATACAGAAAGTCAACTACCCCTGAGCTAAAGACTCAGGTGTTTCATGCTAAGGTTTTATGATTTAAAGGGGAGAGTATAAGCTCCTTTACATTTCGATCCGAGATTCCGCAGATCTATTCAAAAAAAGAACATTTTTTTGCTATCGTTTTTGGAGAATTATGAGGAAATCGGCAGTTATTATCTCAACTGAAGTTTCGGGAAATGGGTGCCGGAAGTTTTCAATGAAGGCAAAATGTAGAAAATTGTGGGATATTTCAAAAACATATGTTTGAGCAATCAGGGCGGTTTTCAGAAAAAACGATGGCAGGAAAAATTGTGAAAAATTGAAAGGACATCTGCGAAAAGTGGGTTCGATGAAAAAGAGCACGTATTTGAATAAGGAAAAGAATTGAGAAAAACATAGATAAATTAGAGAAAAGTTTATTACGGCTGAGAGTTCCATCCCGTAAACTCCTTCTGAGAATAAGTCTGGAAATATATGGAAAACTTTTTAAGACAGTGTCTTAAAAAGTTGACTGCCCCCTTCAGTTAAATTATCTTTCACGGGTACATAGAAAAAACCGATTTGCCCCGAAAAGTTATGGTTGAAAGGGCAGATGAATCCATGCTTAAGGACAATCCCACGCTTAAGGACAATCCCATGCTTAAGGACAATCCCATGCTTAAGGACAATCCCATACTTCAGGACAATTCCATACTTCAGGACAATTCCATGTTTCTTTTGCTCAGGATATAAAGTATCATGTCCGAATTCAGCTTGCTTTCTCTCGAAAGCTTTTCGGCAATCATCTCATTGGAGAAACGGTCGGCTTTTAATTCCTGAATTTTCTCCATAACATTCTGAGAAACGTTGTAGTATTCGTTTATGTCTTTCCGATGTCCCCATACATCCCCTTCAAGGAGGTTTATCTTCTGCATTTCCAGGAACATTTCTATTGACTTTGAAACAGTCCTTCTGTAGGATTTAGGAAGCTGTATGGCTTCAATTTTAGGGCATGTTTCAGCAAGCATGAATACATCCCTGTTAGACGGCCTGAAAGCAAGGTGGATAACCTTCTCATTCGGGTTTAGGGTAGGAATTTCCTCCCGTGAACTAACCACTCTGATTTTCATATTAATCCCCACTCTCCTTATTTAAGAATTAAATCTTTTTTATTTAAATATCAAATTTTGTTTACGCATTTACATTTTATATACATATCGACTAGCAGAAATATTATTTAGAGGGTTTGTACCCGAAACGGGTTCTAATAGCATCAGCATGTGCCTGCAGACCTTCTTCCTCAGCTAATGCGATTATAGTTTCTTTCAGACTTTCAAGCCCACTCTTACTGATTTTCTGGATACTTGAATATTTAAGAAAGTGGTTGATATTCAGACCGGAATAAATCCTGGCATATCCTGCTGTGGGAAGCACGTGATTGGTACCGGAGGCATAATCTCCAACCGGAACAGGAGCATAGTTCCCTATAAAAATCGATCCGGCATTTTTAATCCTGTCAAGTACGAAATCGGAGTCTTCCACCATAATCTCCAGGTGCTCAGGAGCAAACTTATTGCTGAAGTCAATGCCCTGCTCAAGAGAATCTGCAATCAGGACTGCTGCATTTTCAAGAGAAGCTTTTACAATCTCAATTCTTGCAGTGTTTTCAGCCTGAACAAGTACCTCTTTTGTTACAGCTTCTGCAAGAGTCCCGGAAGTGGTCACAAGCACCGAAACTGCACTCGGGTCGTGTTCTGCCTGGGCTATGATATCTGAGGCAACCATGACAGCATCGGCAGAATCGTCTGCCAGAATAAGAACTTCACTGGGACCCGCCGGAAAGTCAATCTCGGCAACATCCCTTACCTGCATCTTGGCAGCTGTCACAAATACGTTACCAGGACCTACGATTTTGTCCACCTTCGGGACAGTTTCGGTTCCATAAGCCATTGCCCCTATTGCCTGCACGCCTCCAAGCTTGAAGACCTTATCTGCCCCTGCAACTTTCGCAGCAGCAAGCGTGAGAGGGTGAACAGAACCGTCAGCCCTCGGAGGAGTGCATACGATAACCTGTCCGACACCCGCAACCCTGGCAGGGATTACTGTCATCAGCACTGTTGAAGGATAGGAAGCCCGGCCCCCCGGAGCATAGGCACCCACACTTTCGAGGGGTGTTGCCTTCTGCCCCAGAATAACCCCGGGTTGAAGTTCCATAAACCAGGTAGTTTCAGGCATCTGGGCTTCATGGAAAGCCATGATGTTTGCAGCTGCGGTTTTAAGGTGTCCCATAAGTTCAGGACCGATACCTGACAGGGCTTCTTCAAATTCCTCCTCGCTTACTTCAAAATCAGCAAGTATAACTTTATCAAACTTTTCGGTATATTCCCTGAGCGCGGAATCTCCCCTCGTGCGCACATCAGAAAGTACGGAGGAAACAGTTTTCCCAACATCTGCAAGCCCGGACCCCCGGGAAAGTAATTTCTGCATTTCAGCTTCCGAAACATCAGACAAATTTTTGAATAACATTGTGACCATCTCTGAGATTACCTGGTAAAACCTGATCCAAATTGATCAATAAGTTTGGTATAAGCCTTGTATAAATGATATAATCTGATATAATCTGCTCTCATTAAATCCCTGATCTCATTTAATATTTTACCTCCGGCTCAGAGATAAAAGAGCTGAAAAGTGAGAATTCTGTCCCTTAGTTTTGTATGTCACCTTTTATCTTTCGGGCAGGCTGGCCTAAGCCCTGTGCAGCGCGAAAGAAGAAAACTGAAAGATTTCCTCAGGGATTCCGGAAGAGACAAACCGATTAATCAGGACACCAATAAGTGAAAAATAAAAAAAGAAAGATCAACTAGATAGGAAAAGATCAAAAATCGTTGATTGTCTTCTGCCCATCGGGAGAACCTTTTTCAAGAGATCTTGCATCAAGGGCCTCAGGCACTGCCTCTCTTCTTCCGATCTGCTTGAAGATCCTTGCAGCAATCTTCGGCCCTACAAGAGCAGCCACCTGTTCAGGAGAAGCCTCTGCAAGGTCTGCTGTGGACTTGAAGCCTGCCTCATAAAGTTTCCTTGCCCTTACACGTCCAATGCTCCTGATGTCTAGTAGCCCCATCAGTTCAGGGCCTGCGCCGTAATGAATCCGTTTTTCAAGTTCTGCCGCTTCTTTTGCCCCTTTCAGGTCAAGGAGTCTGGCAAGCTGGGCAGCCACGTGCATGATCCACTCGGCAATGTCTGCAGTTGCACGGATGTCTCCTTCCCCTATGTTGAATTTTAAACAGAGCTCATTTTCAGGTTTTTCATGGATCCAGTCCATCAGCAGGAGAGCGGTCTTTACCTCGCTCAGGAACCACTCATACTCAACAACATTGAAGGGGCCTGGAATCTTTGAGAACTCTTCTGCATGCGCCATTACGTAATCATTGATATCCTGGTAATCCTGGCTCCGCATATACATCAGGCGCATATCAGGCGTACTGCAGACCAGGTGCAGGAGAGTAAGTTCGGTCAGAGTTCCGGCTTCTCTTAAGCCCTTTGCAATAAGGGATGCGGAAAGGGGGTCAATATAGAGCCTGGAAACAAGTTTTCCGAAACCCGTGGAAATAAGGGAATCGGAATCCTTCTCAAGCATTCCCTCCTGACGTAAAAAGTTCAGGCATTCATCCACAACCGTGGAGAGCCCGAAATTTGAGTACTGGAAAGCGAAAAAAGTCGCCTCCAGAAAATCCATAAGTTCTTCCCTTGTCCGGGCAAATCCGTTCGAGATAGTTGAAAGCACGTGCGTCCTGAGCGCGTTTTCCGTCCCAAGCTTGGACCAGATATCCTCGGCTCCGGCTTCAATATATTTCTCAAAAAGGAAAACCAATTCCTCGGATGTTTTTGCAAGCAATACGGCTTCTCCATAGGGATCAAGCCTCGGCCTTCCTGCTCTTCCTGCCATCTGCTTGTATTCGAGCACCGGGATAGGCTGCATGCCTGCTTCGGAAGAATAACGCCGATAACTCCTTATAACTACACGCCTGGCAGGCAGGTTCAGCCCTGCTGCAAGGGTTGGGGTACTTGAGATAAGCTTTATGAGCCCTTCCCGAAAGCCGGCTTCTACAAGCTCCCTCAGAGGGGAGGTAAGGCCTGCGTGGTGAAATGCCGTCCCTGAACGAATGCAGGCTGCAAGAACTGATGAGGTATCGGTTTCACTGTTTTCCAGGACCTCATCTGCAATCCCTGCAAGAGCTTCCCTGTCTTCTGCGGAAAGAGTCTTTTTAACTGCAGAAGTCGCTTTCTTTGCAAAGCCCATGCAGTTTTTCCTGCTGCTTTCGAAAACAAGGCACTGCCCGCCTTCCTTTAGGGTATCGAGCACAAGGTTTATGGCTTCATCTTTTGTGGGCTGCTCAACAGGTTTTTCCCTGTCCCTGCAGAAAAAAGTCCCGTTAAACAGTACCCCTTCCATAAGTTCGGTGGGCCTCCATTCGCTTACCACAAGTTCGGAATCAAGCCAGGCTGCAAGTTCATCGGCATTCCCGACTGTTGCCGAAAGTGCAAGGATCTGGCAGGAAGGGTTCATTTTTCGAAGCTTTGCCAGAGTGACCTCAAGGGTGGGTCCCCTGTCCGCAGAATCGATAAGATGGACTTCGTCTGCCACAACAACCGAGATCTCCTGCATCCAGGCAGTCTCGTTCCTGAGCAGGGAATCGGTTTTTTCCGATGTGGCTACAATGATGTCGTTAATGCCGATTCCTTCATCCCGCCGGTCATAGTCCCCTGTTGAGATCCCGACCCTGATTCCCAGTTCTGAGAACTCCTGAAACCGCCTGAACTTCTCGGAAGCCAGAGCTCTCAGGGGCACGATATAGAGTGCCTTTCCTCCTGCGAGCACGGACTTCAACATTGCAAGCTCTGCAAGCAGAGTCTTTCCCGAAGCCGTAGGGATTGCAGCAAGCAGGTTTTTCCCTTCAAGCAGTCCCTTTTCAACAGCCTCTGCCTGGGGAGGATATAGTTCAAGAATCCCGGAGTTTTCATAAAAGCGCTTTACTTCAGCGGGCAGGTCGAGACTTTCTATCTTCATTGAAAACCAGAAACTCACACATAAGATAAAAAACTATTTTGAAACCACGATACCAGTGCCAAAAACTGCTTTCCTGCAAAAGGTTGAGGCCCCCTTTTTAAGGGAACCCCGGAGTTTTTCAGGATATTCTTTTCAGAATATTCAGTGGAAAAATCCGGAAAAACTCAGTCTTTTACAGAATCAGTCTTTTGCAGAATCAGTCTTTTGCAGAATAATAATAGTTTCCGCTTTCCTTCTGCTCCCGGTCAAGCCTTGAGCCAAGGTTGTTTACGCGGGGGCGCCTCGTCTCTTCATCCCTGCGGAAGGTAATGCTCAGGTTTTTCAGGAACCTGTTCATGCCGCTTTCCATACTGAACGGGCCGTGAGCCTCACCATAGACCGAGGGCTTGCCTTCAAAAACAAGGAGGCGCTGGCTGAGCAGATCTATCATATAGATGTCGTGGTCAACGACCATAGCTGTCTTCTGGTTGTTTTCGGCAAAACGGTTTATGACTCTGGTGACCATGGAACGCTGCTCCACATCAAGGTGGGCACTTGGCTCGTCCAGGATATAGAGATCTGCTTCCTGGGATAGGCAGGCAGCAATCGCTACCCTCTGCAGTTCTCCACCACTGAGATCGGTAAGCAGGCTGTCATAGATCCTTTCAAGCTGGAGTGGGTTTGAGATCTCAACCTCATAATAACTGGTCCCGAACCGCTTAGAAATACCTCTCAGGAAGTCCTGAACACTCACAGGAGTATCTGCTTTAATGTACTGGGGCTTGTAGGAGATTTTGACCTCGATTCCGGGATCTCCTTCTTCTGGCTTGATTTCTCCTGCCAGGACTTTTACGAAAGTTGACTTTCCTATTCCGTTAGGACCAACTATCCCTAGCACTTCCCCTTCACGCAGGTTTCCGCCTGTTGCTTTGAGAGAGAAGCCGTCGCCGTACTTCTTTGAAAAGCTGTAAAAGGAGACCGCAGACTTAAACTGGGCGTCCTCTCTTGGGGGATGGACCTCGAACTTGATAGCTTCCGGCCGGATCCTGATATTTTCTTCAGGAAGGTAGCCTTTAAGGTACTGGTTGATCCCTACACGCACACTTTTCGGAAGAGTAATCACACCAAACCCTGCAGGTTCACCATAGGCGATATGAATTACGTCTGTGAGCATATCCAGGACTGCAAGGTCGTGCTCGACTACAAGCACTGCCCTATCCTTTGAAATTTCCTGGATAAGGCGGGCTACGTTAATCCTCTGGTAGATATCGAGGTAGGGGCTTATTTCGTCAAAGAAATAGAACTGGGCATCCCTTGCCGCACAGGCTGCAATTGCAACCCTCTGAAGTTCCCCACCGCTTAATTCCGAGATTTTTCGCTCGACTACGCCTCTCAGGTCAAGATAATCGACAAGCTCATCCATAACCCCTCTTTCATCGGTTTTCTCAAGCAGCTCGGAGGTCTTGCCTTTGAAAGCTTTGGGGATCAGGTCAACGTACTGGGGCTTCTGGGAAACCTTTACCTTTCCGTCCACAACGGCTTTGAAATAGTCATGAAGTGCCGTACCGGAATAGTGTTCGAGTACCGTATCCCAATCTCCTTTTTCCTGCCCGAAATTGGGGATCAGGGTTCCGGAAAGGATCTGGACAGATGTACTCTTCCCTATCCCATTCGGACCCAGAATACCGGTTACCTTTCCTATCCTCGGCACAGGAAGCCCGAAAAGGGCAAAACCGTTTGTCCCGTACCTGTGAGTGGGTTCCTTCAGGGCTTCAGGAAGCCCTATAATCATGATGGCATCGAAAGGACATTTGTTAATGCATATTCCGCAGCCCACACAGAGTTCCTCGGAGATGACCGGCTTTCCGTCTGCCTCAAAAACAATGGTCTCGTCTCCTGTCCTGACTCTGGGACAGTACTTTTCGCACTCCTTGCTGCACCTTCTGGGCTGGCATCTATCTTTGTTAAGTATAGCTATTCTCATAATAGTCCCCGGAAATTCCGTTTTTTGATTGGTTGAAGTATAAATGAATTTAGTAATATGGGTTCATTCGTGTAAACCCGATTGTATGAATTCAGTAATGTGGTATAGTTATCTGATTTAAGTTATTATCTGAATTCAGTTTTGTGAGTTGTCTTTGTTATTCAAGCGCGATACTGAGACGCCTTCTACAACCAGAGCAGACAGGCATCAGGCATTCTGAATTCGTTTTAAGTTCATTTCCGCAATTTTTCATCTTAATTGTCGCAATAACTCAGTAATCACACAAATCAGTAACGATAATTATGATCGAGGTTATAACGCATATAAAGCAATCAAGCATATACAGCAGTTATCGGTTATGAAATGCCTGCTCTGGTATATGAACCGTTGGAATGCTGCAGGCATGAAATACCATCGTGGTAAGAAATGCCATTGTGGTAAAGAGCATAATTAAAAATGAAGGTAAAAACCGATAGCAAAAGAGCCGGGGTAAAAAGGCTCTCTTTTAAGGGAAAAGCCTTTTTTGAAGCCCAGGAAAAGAGTTATTTCAATTCAGGAGCAGCGTCCAGGTCACAAGGAAGAAGTCTACAACTATAAACTCGACGTAAAACCAGTCCTTAGCCTTGAATTCCTTGACATCTATCTGAAGCGAGGGATAAATAAGCTTCTGGACATAATATGAGATTCCGATAATGATCATGAGTATGGCATACCAGATCCGGTCTTCTCCCGCCCCATACTGGCTGAACATTACAACCCCGGCGATTATTCCAAGTATTGAGGCAACAATTGTTTTTATAATTCCGTCCCTGTGAGCTTTCTGCTTTTCTTCAGGGGTCTTTTGCTTGGCAAGAATCTTTTTTTCTGGAGTCTCAACACTTGCTGGAACACTTTCTACGGAAGCCTCGGTAACATTTACGAGTTCCTTTCTGGACTTTGACTTTGGGGTTTGTTTACTCAACCTGCATTCTCTCCTGAACGGCAATTATCTTTCCTGGGAATGTAGTATTAATTAAAAGTTTAAAATGATTAAAAATGGAATTATAGATTTCAATAATCATATTTGATTCGGTGATATTAGTTAATAGTTAAATAAGAGTTAAATTTGACCCTGTAGACTTAAATTATTAGATTGGAACTTAAATTATTAGGCTGGATTAGCAGACTGGATTAGCAGACTGGAGTCTGAAATTTGAATTGAAACTTGTCAGACCGGAGTTATAAGATTAAAGTACCAGATTTAGATCATCATATTTAAATTTTTAGAATTAAATTATTAGGACTGAATTTAAGGGATTTAAATAAATTCATTGCTTAAAACATTACCTATCTGATCTATGGATATCGAATCGATCCCTATTGAATTTAAATGTTTTGAAAATTTTGAAGGCCTGTGTCCTCCCGGGTGGTAAACAATAGTAACCTCGGGGTTGAGTTTTCTGACCATATCCTCAAGCCCGCACGCATCGAGGTGGTCACTTATTTTGATAATGGGATATGGATAATCAGCACGGCAGCTCAGCACGTACTTTTTTACATTCCACGGAAGCTTGTTAAGGTCCCAGGGAGCCACCACAAAAACATCATCCTCGCCCCCGGAGTCAAGTCCTGCAAGTTCTCCTGCATCCTCAAGCATGCTCCGCGTAAGCGCCCTGGTCCTTGCTTCCATCCGGATTGCGCCGTCATACCCGAAACCTCTCATTAATTCAACTGCACGCTGGGCTTTTCCAAACTCATATGCCCCGAAGGCAACAGGGCCGCTCTCAAAAAGGGCGCATTTCATGCTGTCAAGGTCATCCGCAAAATGACAGGAAGGGTCTTCAGGATCCCCATAGTTGGCTTCAGTAATAAGGACATCGCAGGGAGGAAGCTTGCTGGCATCCTTGACATCCCCTGTGACCAGGATTCTTGTCCCTACATCGTTTTCCCAGTAAAAAGCCGTGGCGCCAACAGTGTGTTCCGTAGGGCAAGTCCTTACCCTGACCCCCTCAATGTCAATTTCATCCCCGAGCCTGCACATGCTGCCCGAATATTTTTTGTCGTGCCTGATTTCAAGAGCAGCTGCTGTCTTTTCCGTACAGACTGCCCGCGGAGAGAGCATAGCTGATTTTCCGTGATGATCGGAATGGGCATGTGTAATAAGATATGCATCGGGCTGGGGGTACTTTCCTGGAGTCCGGGTAGTATCAATAGAAAAGGTACGTAAATCTCCCTCATTGCCCCTGAAACGGATTGAGACATGGGGTTTAAAGGTTCCTCGGGAGTTACGCTGCCTGAGTGCGAGCACACCAAGGTCAATTAACTTTTTAGAAATCACGCCAATCTTTGAGGAGATAATACTTAAGGTATTTAAGTTTAGGTAAAAGGCGTGTAGATTAGTGACGTATTATTTTACTATAATAAACTCACGAAGTAAGTACACTTTTAATACAGGTGGGCTCAAGCTGAACCGGGAGCATGGCAAGAAATAGCTGAAGAGGTCATAACTAAAGAGGTCATAGCTGAAGAGGTCATAACTGAAGAGGCCATTTTGGTTATTTTTGTGCAATACCAACCAATTAACCAGGAAGCACCGCATTTGTAACTTATCAAAAGTAACATAACATGAGAGATGGTTCACCGATGCCTGTACTGAGCATAATTGCCTGTAAAATGCTTGAAGATGAACTTGTTTATGTCCTCTCTAAAGATCAGAATGCCGTACGGTTGATCATAGTAGAAAACAGGCAATGTTTCAGGTTTGTTCGAAAGCTTAAATCCAGAAATTGCCAGGTCAGGCTTTTTCCTCCGGACCGGATATCTTTTTTCATAAAACAGATGCATAGTCCCGTATCCATGAAAATTCCGAATTTTCTATTGAAGGTTCCATTTTTTGGAGAAATACATGAGAATATGAAGGAAAAGAACAGAGTGAAGGCAAAAACCAGAGAAACAATCACCGTAGTGGTAAACATTCTGAAGCTTGGCCTGCATGCAGATTGTGACCTTTTAAAGTCTGAAATCTACCGAAATATGAAGGAAATGGCAGATTTTTCAGATGGTATTCTTATTTTTTATGGGAACTGCGGGCGCTCGTTAAGGAGCCTGGAAGCTAATTTCAAAGATTTTAATTGCCCCCTCTATTTTCTCGAAGATGAAAAGGGAGACATTGTGGATGACTGTATCAGTGTAGCTCTTGGAGGCAACGATGCCTATGCTGAAGTTATGCAGAGTGGAAACGGCACAGGTATGTTCTACCTGACCCCGATGTGGGCCTCCGGCTGGAAAGAGATGAAAAATGAATCAGGCGGTACTTCTGACGTCGATGAAAGTTTTTTGAAAAATCCTTTGTATAAAAAAGTTGTCAAAATCAGTAATGAAATCTCCAGAGGAGAAGAATTCGACAAAAATGTCTTAAATTTTGCCCGGACTTTTGATATGAGCATTGTTGAAAAGAAAGGCAGTATGGAAATTGCAAGGAAATCCTACCTGAATGCCAGGAACAATATCTGCAAAAAAGGTTCCAATTCGCCTTAAAAAGAAGATTTAACCTGGAGATTAGATACTAAATACGAAATGTGGAATCGATTAGCTTTACAATCTAATCTCCAGCAAAGTTTTAAGGGTATGCCCCAAGGGGAAATCAGGCAGTAGCTTCCTTATTCAGGATATAACCAACCATTTCAGGGTTCAGCTTGCTTTCCCTTGAAACCTTTTTCTCAATCTCCTCAGTGGATTTACCTTCGATTTTCATTTCTTTAATCTTTTCAATAACTGAGGTTGGAATGCTGTAGTATTCGTTTATATCCTTCCTGTGCCCCCAGACATCTCCTTCGAGAAGCTGGATTCTCTGCATCTGAAGGAACATTTCTATGGACTTTGAGACTGTACGCATGTAAGATTTCGGTAACTGTATTACCTCAATCTTCGGGCAGGTTTCAACCAATCCAAAGATGTCCTTGTTAGAAGGCCTGAAAGCCAGGTGTACGATACGTTCATTCGGATTAAGTGTAAAGATTTCTTCTCTTGAGCTAACTACTCTTATTCTCATGTTTTTCCCCCACTATAGGTTGTTTTATGTTTTAAGTTGTTTTATGTTTTTACTATATTAGAAAGTACTTATACTTATTATAAATAGTTATCTTATTGCACTAACATTATTTAGATAGTATATTAGTTGTCTACTTAGATTAAGCCCCTGGGAAATAGCCTTAAAAAGCCTTAAAAAAGATTAAAACCGCTTTTTGCAGGTAGATTTTTTGATTTTACGTCAGTTTTTGCCATTTTTCATGCTAAAAATATTTTTGGATACTACTTGAATTATTCTGATTTGAGCTCCTGATATATTATATTCAACTTGAAGCTTAACTGAGATTTTATAGAAAGAAGGAAAAATTAAGCTCCGATTAGAATTGGTAAAAATCTGTTGGGTTCAGTGCATCAAAAAGAAAGAACTTCAGGATAAATATTGGGAGAAATATTGGGAGAAACATTTCAGGAATAAAAACCTTCGGCTGAGTGAGCTGTAAAAGAAGTCTTGTAAAAAGAACTCGGTTAAAAAGTTGTGCGCCCTCAGGTTCCCTGAACCCCGGGCGGCTGTTTTCAGAAAAATACAGGGATCAGAGAAGTTTATCGAGTTCAGATGCCAGTACACTGCCCTGGGTTACACCCATATAGCGCTTTACTTCAGTCCCGTCCTTTTCAATGATCAGGGTCGGGACAGCGTGTATGCTGTACTTTGAGGCAAGCTCCTGGTTTTCATCCACGTCGACAACCTTGAATTCAACCTTATCTCCGTATTTTTTTTCGAGCTCTTCAAGAATAGGTTTTTGCATCCTACAAGGTCCACACCATGTTGCGGAAAAGTCCAATAACATAGGTTTCATAAAATCACCTGCAATACTTGAAACGTCTGAGACTTTTTCAGTTTTTAGTTGATCTACTCTGGTAAACGTGCAAAGGAATCGTACATATGCGTCCGTACGGCACAGATGCCAGAACCCAACCCAGAACGATAAATGACCTGAAGATGGAATTACCAGATACAGGATCGGGACTCAATTTATTGTATATATTATCGCCGAGGATATATAACGCTTATCTCAGTCCTGCGAGCTCGCTTTAAAACATATTTCGAAAAGGAAGTTCAGGCAAGCTTTCTACTGATTCTCTTTTTCCGGATATTCTTTCCGGCCTTTAATAATGTTGCCGAAATACATGCACCCTTCCATTGAGATTGTTGGCATCTCCGAAGACTCATCAACCATTTTTACCGGAGCGCCCCGGATAAGCACGCAGGGAACCCTTTCTCCGGCTTCCCCCATAAGGAGTTCAGCTGCGGAAACCAGGTTGTCTGCCGCTGCTTTGTGAGTCAGGAGGAGGGGCTTATCATAAATGTCAAAAGTGCCCCTTGCATCCTCCACAGGCACAAAGCCTGAAACTCCGAGTGCAATCCCTGTGCAGCCTAACCGCAGGGGCTGAGTCCTGCTGTCCCCTATAATCACTCCCAGCCTGCAGGAGTAACGCTGCTCAAGCCTTTTCCGGATGTTCTCGGAACTTCTTCTCGGGTCCTTCGGGAGCAGGACTACGTGGCCGTCAGGAGCGTTTGAAGCATCTATTCCAGCATTGGGAGAGAGGATACCTTTTGTGATAGTAAGTGCGGCTCCGGGAACGCCACCGAAAAGCTCATCACATTCCTGAAGCACAAGCTCCATTTCCCTCGGGTCTATCCCATATTTTTCCCCGAGAGATAATGCCCTTTCTCCTGGCATGACGCTGGCAAGCTCGACAATTCTATTTTCCGCTGTGGCAACAGCAGATTCAGCCAGCACAATAACATCCCCGTCAACTGGAATAATGCCAGCGTCCTGCAGCGAAGCTTCAAGGGTCTGCACGATATCGTCCCCTGCTCTGATGATAGGGGTCTTAATCCCGAACATCTGGATGGAAGTGATTTCTGGACTCATTTTAATGCCTTTAAAAACTGTGATTAATCTCGATATTCAGAAACATAAAATCAATATGGACAGAATCAAACCGTAAAATACCGAAAGGTATTGATAAATGTATCCAAAGGCTCCGGAAAACCCCTACGGCAGGATGAAAAACTTTGAAATGAGGAAATCCCCCCTGGAAAAATTAACCTGATAAACTAAAAGGGACTTAACGATAGCTCAAAATCGGACCTGAAATAACTTTTTCCAGAGGGGCTATATTCAGACAGTTGCCGTAAGCGAATGCTTCAGTTCACTGTAACACATTTCGAAGATAGCCTGATCAGTTTCGATTTCTGTAATTCCAAACCCATAGAAAGCTGCAAATTCCCTTGCCCTGGAATCGAAATTCTGCTGATAGTTTAAGCCGGTATTAATCTTTGCTACTTGAGTATATCTGGCAGCCCGAAATACCAGCTTTGACTCTTCAAGATTTTCCAGGCTCCGGGCAAACCCATTAGCTACGACCATTTTTTCCCAGTTGGCAGCCCACATGGGAGTAATCATGAAAACCCTTTCGCCCCCGAAACCCTTTATTTTTTCCACGAAAGCTCTTTTGCCCCCCAGGGTCGCACAGATGCAGTCATCAACGATGTTTCCTTCGGGGTCCCTGAGCAATGCGAGAGGACATTCAAGATACTTGAAATCGTCCTCAATATCTTTGAGCAAGTTACCGCAAAGCCCATAGAACAAAAGCATCCCGTCTGAGAAGAGCGACATCCTCAGAATCGCATCATATACGTTCGTTTTCAGCATAGTACGCTTTTTTCCCATGCCAACGACTTCAAGGATGTTGAGCACAAGCATGAGGCCCTCGCCGTCCACATGCTTCACATCCTTAAGGCACCTGTGCGCCTCGACATTATTGAGAGTCAATTCCCGGCAGGGACAGCCAATTTCACCAAACTTCCGTACAATGTCCTCCGAACTCCCGTTTTTCAGTATTAGAACTTCATCCACCTCTTCATCATGCTCCACGAGATGAACAATTTCATCCTCAAAGATTTTGCATGATATGATACCCATTATCCTCATTGTGACCTCCTTATCTGGTCCCCTGGCTCTGGAAAAACTCTAAATTCACCAGCAAATCCAGATTCCAGAAAGAAACAGAAAAACACCCATCACCAACACCCCAAAAAACCCACACCAGATACAATAAATTAAGGGCAGTGTCGATTATAATGTATTTCCTGTGAGTATTTAAAAGTAGGTAAATAGAACGATGTAAGAAGTATACAAAAAAGAAGTATACAAAGAAATTTTTTATAAAAAAAGAAGACAGCGGCACAAAATACACAGAATAGGAAGCCTTAGCACTGGAAGAAAAAGAGAAGAAACCTCCCGTTTAAAGGGAATTTTTGGGATTCCTTTATTTTCCTGAAATTCCTGCCATTGAAAGCAATCTCGGAGTGTTTTTGTGAGATCCGATTGGCATAATGTGAACCCCTCGGGAAAGTTTCGTCAGTTCTTTTATAGTATCGGAAGCTATCGAAAGACCTTCTTCTATAGGGGAAGATGCATCTTTCATCCGAAGCATGATTTCTTCAGGCACATGAATTCCTGAGATGTTTTTATTCATATATTCAGCCATACTCAGGGATTTGAGAGGAATCAAACCTGCAATTACAGGTACCTCAAGATGGTTTACTGCTTCAATAAACTCCTCGAACATGCCCACATCATACACAGCCTGCGTCTGGATAAAATCGGCTCCGCACTTGACCTTTTTTTCAAGCTTTATTAGCTGCAAGGTATTTTTAGGATCTATGCCTGAGACTGCGCCTGCACAAAAAGAAGTGCCTCCATCCAGACTTTTTCCTGCAAAATCAATGCCTGAATCAAGCTTCCTGACGAGTTCAATGAGCTGTACGGAGTCAAGGTCATAAACGGGTTTTGAGCCCGGATGGTCTCCACAGGTAGGATGATCCCCGGTCATCAAGCAGATGTTCCGGATTCCCAGAGCGTATGCTCCCAGAAGATCGGATTGAAGCCCGATTCTGTTCCTGTCCCGACAGGTAAGCTGCATGATAGGTTCATGTCCCTGATCGAGCAAAAGCTTGCTGAAAGCCAGTGAACTCATGTGCATAATTGAACACTGATTATCAGTAACGTTCAGAGCGTCTGCAACACCTTTTAACTGGCAGGCATCTTCCAGGGGAGCTGAAAACCTGGTCCCCTTGGGGGGAGAGACTTCAACAGTAACCAGAAATTTCCTGGAGTTCAGTTTTTCACGAAAATTAAAAAGCATTAAATAAGAATATTAGGAATGAAATTATTTAAAACCATGCTCCTTGGGGGCATGGATAACGTAAAGAAGGTCAAGCCTGTTGATCCTTTTCAAACGTTCATAGATAAGAGCCCATACACAATTCATCTCCCTGTTGACCTCACACATTCCTTCCACTGCCCCTCCGCAGGGCCCATTAAGAAGAGCTTTCGGGCATTGAGATTTCGGGCAGAGACCACCATATTCACTTATGGTACAGTCCCCGCACATAACACACTGGTTGAAAAGAAGCTTGCCTCCGCTGGAGCCGCCAAGTGAAAGAGTGTTGTTCGAACCGTATATAGGCAAATCAACAACACTGGCAACAGCAGAAACTCCACTGCCACACCCCATAACAAGAATACAACGCGCTTCCTTTATTTTCTCGTTTTTCTCAGCCAGAGATTCAAAGGACCGGATACTGCAGGCTGCAGTTGGAAGAGCCCAACCTACCACGTGCTTTCCGCTCTCTTCAAGCCGCCTGCACATCTCAAGGACTTCAGGTTCTCCTCCAGTCTTCAGTTTTGCAGCACATACGTTGCATCCGACAACAAAGATATCGTCCTCATCTTTTAACAGGTAAAGGATTTCTTCAAAGGGTTTTGCTGAAGTTATGATCATAATTACCTCAAATATCGGTATTCCAGATTAGTCCGATTTGAAATACATTCGCGGATCATTTCTGCAATAACTGGGAGGGAACGGGCCTGCCCATCCAGTTTTCTGGCAAGGCGTTCAAATTGCAGCAGGGTACCCATCACAAGCACGTCAGTAGTTTCCGTTTCATGGGAAACTGCGTCTCTTGCAAGGGCTGCATCTCCTCCCCTTGCAAGCATCTCCTGTTTTATAATCAGAGCTTCCGTGGTTGTAAGGTTCCTGATCTTTAACATAAGGTGGATGCATTTTCCCTGCATTACCTGCGAACCGACTCGTGTAGCTCCGATATTCCTCATTGCAATACATGCGTCCTGAGGGGTTTTTACATCAAGCACCGAAACCTCATACCTGCCCTCCTTTACAACACTTGTCCGGCTTCGCAGGGCTCCTGAAAGCTTAATAACGTCAGAAGTCTCGGGTACATCATGTGTACGGATAATATGTGCACCCTTGTAAACCGCAATTGCTGCTGCAGCCAGACTGCCGTAGAGCCTTTCAGCCGCAGGTTTTCCAAGCACGTCTCCTATGAAGGACTTCCTTGAAAGGGCTGCAAGCAAAGGTTTTTCAAAAATATTCAGGCGCTCGAAATCATCCAGGGTTTCAAAATCATACATAGACAGCTTTTCTTCTGTCCACCTGCCTATTGCAGGGTCAAGGATAAGGCTTTCAGGCACTATACCTCCAGCCTCTGCAGCCTGTATAATGGAGTCAAGTGCTTCAATAATGGAATCCATTCCCAGAGGGTCTCCGGGAATTTTATTCGAAGCCATAACCACAGCCGGACAGCCGTGATCGGCCACCACTTCTATCATTCGAGGGTCTGCTGTAAAACCGGAAACATCGTTTATGACATCTGCCCCTCTTTTGAGAGCCTCTTCTGCGATTTCAGAAAACATCGTATCAACGGAAATTACCGCATCCACATTGCCTTCCAGTGCTTCAAGTACAGGAATTAAACGCTCAAGTTCTTCTTTTCTGCTGATAGGTTCTGCAAAGAGCCACGTTGACCGAGCACCCAGATCCAGGAAAGTTGCTCCGTCCTCAACCATTTTCCGAGCGACCCCAAGTGCAGATTCCGGGCTTGAAATCGAACCTTTGTAAAAAGACTCAGGGCTCACGTTAATAATGCCCATTACATGTGCAGGATATTGATCTCCCACTTTTATACCACAGATATCAGTATTAACTACCATTTTTGACAACCAGGCTATATCGCTTTTAACTCAGTTGGCGCAACAGCGCTTGATAAATATGAGTAAGCAAACAATTTACTCAAACAACAACTACCGTATTTTTAAACAATAATGGAATTTGAAGCATGAAATTTGGAACCGATCTGCAGATGTCTTTATTTCCGTAAAGAAATACCCTCAGCAGCATTTCGTTGGATCGTAACTGCAAGCGCTGTTCATTCAACCATCCGCTAACATTCCCTGAAAAAGCCTTTTCTGCCCCATCACCTGAAAGGCTTCCTGCAGGCAAGAAAAAACAAAACAATTTTTCCGGCTGCGAAGCTGAACACTGGAGGACTTGAAAAGGAACTGGGGGATGCAAGTCCGGTTAAGTTTAAGAGCTTCAGGAGTTCAGGCCTCCTGAGACCTTATATATGGAAGGGGATAGAGTTTAAGGTTATGGGAAATACGTTTTTAACTGGAGTGATTTTTCCACTGTAATTATCGATAATGGATAATTACAATCAGAATTCCGGATAATGTGTTATCTAACTGAATATATGCAATTATGGAAAACGGGCGGAGTATCACTGGAACTCAATGCCATCAACGTATATCAGGTAGATTTGTTTAGAGATTACAAATAACTCATTTTAGCGCCCGGATATTTTATGAAAACCTGACTATTTAATTAAGACTTCATAAACCATTTTTATTATTTATTGATGGCAGACAGGATTATAGTAAAATAGGCTTCAATGATACATAAAAATATTGATGTGTAGAATTCTGTTACCACAATTAGGCAAACTTTACTGAGGATTAATAAAAAGTATATATAAGAATCAAATGTGATATCCCAAATTGACATGCGAAAGAAAACAGAGTAAAATCACCAAATAGGATGCAATAAAAAAACAAATTTACTTGTCCTGATACTAAAAGATTGAGAAGATTATTTTGTGCCTAATCCACAATTAAAGAAGCATCAGAATAAAAGACCCGGAAGCATCAGAATAAAAGACCCGGCAAAAGTTTTAAAAAATTCGAGTAAAAAATTTGGTAGTCCCCTGCTACATGGCTGATATTTTGGTATGAAAGCTCCAGCAAGGCTATTGATCTCGTAATTATCTACGGTACGCAGGCGGGCTCAAGCTTTGCGCGGCGCGTGGAAAGAAAGAATAAGAGATGCCATTTGCGGTCATTCAGGAATAATACCTACCAATTAATCAGGGAGCACAAATAAAAAATAAAATGAGAAAAAGCTGTGAACTACCACTACCTAAAACTTTAGCCCGATGGCTCAAGTTTATGAAAATTGACGGCTTTCATCCCCCGCCTGCCAGCTCGGACAAATCCGAAATATCGAGGAAGGGGACTTCCAGCCTTATGTTAAAATAGAGATTTAAAGGCTTTTCTCTGCACACCTGAGCACATGCTTCATGAGCATGGCAATTGTCATGGGACCTACGCCGCCGGGGACAGGAGTTACAAGAGAAGCTTTTTTGATTACGTTTTCAAAGTCAACATCCCCGTACACACCGTCTTCTTCTTTGGTGATTCCCACGTCAAAGATTACAGCCCCTTCTTTAACCATGTCTGCTTTGATAAGGTGCTTAACCCCTACCGCAACCACTATGAGATCGGCACCAAGGGTGTACTTCTTCAGGTCATCGGTAAAGATATGGCAGACCGAAACGGTTGCGTTTCTGTTCAGAAGCATTGCTGCCATGGGTTTACCCACAACATTGCTGTGCCCGACAATAACCGCATTTTTACCCTTAACAGGCACATTGTACTCATCAAGTGCCCTGATTATCCCGTGAGGGGTGCAGGGGACAAGACCTTCATCCCCGATCATGAGTTTTCCCATGTTATAGGGGTGAAAACCATCTGCATCCTTTGCAGGAGATATGGCTTCCATTGCTTCCTGCGGAGAGAAATGCTTCGGCAGCGGAAGTTGAAGCAGAATTGCGTGCACATCCCTGTTTTTGTTAAGGGAATCAATAAGGGCAAGAAGTTCTTCCTGGGTGGCTTCTGCCGGAAGAAGGTAATCTTCTGCTTTGATACCCACACGCTCGCAGGCTCTGTGCTTAAGGCGGACGTACATCTTTGATGCAGGGTCGTCACCTACAAGGATTGTAGCAAGCCCGGGGGTAACTCCCCGGTTGCTTTCGAGGTCCTCTACTCCTGACCTCACTTCTTCTTCAACCTGCTGTGCAAGGACTTTTCCATCTATGATCCGTGACTCATAGCTTTCATCTGACAACTGGTAAAACCCCCTATCTCCTCAATTAGCTGTAAATCGGGAACCTTGAACAGAGTTCCCTTACCTTACCATTGACTTCTGACAGCAGAGCATCATTTCCTGCATTCTTGATTGCTGTCTCGATGTAGTCGGCAATCAGTTCCATTTCTTTTTCTTTCATACCCCTTGTGGTACAGGCAGGGGTTCCAAGCCTTACCCCGCTGGTTACAAAGGGGCTGCGAGTCTCGAAAGGAACTGTGTTTTTGTTGGCAATGATTCCGGCTTTGCTCATTGCAGCTTCCGCATCCTTGCCTGTAATGTTCATATTATTAAGATTTACGAGCATAAGGTGGTTATCAGTGCCGCCAGAAACAATATCAAAACCCTTCTGCTTCAAACAGGAACAAAGAACCTTTGCATTCTTTACGGTCTGAGCCTGGTCCTGCCTGAACTGTTCGCTCATGGCTTCCTTAAAGGCGACTGCCTTTGCAGCTATGATATGCATGAGGGGACCGCCCTGAATGCCCGGGAAAACTGCTTTGTTTACCCCCATTGCAAGCTCTTCGGTCCTGGAGATAATCATTCCGCCCCTCGGTCCCCGGAGGGTCTTGTGGGTTGTGGTGGTGACAAAGTCTGCATAAGGCACAGGGCTCGGATGCACGCCTGCAACTACAAGCCCTGCAATGTGGGCAATATCTGCAAGAAGGTAAGCTCCGACTTCATCTGCAATTTCCCTGAACTTCTTGAAATCGATCTCGCGGGGGTAGGCTGAAGCTCCGCATACGATCATTTTCGGTTTGCATTCTTTTGCCAATTTCAGGAGTGCGTCATAGTCCAGGGCTTCTGTCTCTTTGCTGACCCCATAGGGCACGATGTTATAGAGCTTCCCGGAAAAACTTACAGGGCTGCCGTGAGAAAGGTGTCCGCCGTGAGAAAGGTCCATGGACATGATTGTGTCTCCAGGCTGCAGTACAGAGAAGTAGACAGCCATGTTGGAGCCTGAACCTGAGTGAGGCTGGACATTTACGTACTTTGCCCCGAATATTTCCTTTGCCCTGGAAATCGCAAGGTTTTCGGCAACATCAACGAAATCACAGCCACCGTAATAGCGCTTGCCGGAATATCCTTCGGCATACTTATTGGTCATGATTGAGCCCTGGGCTTCCATAACAGCCTTGCTCGCATAATTTTCTGACGCAATCAGGTTCAGTTTGAATTCCTGACGTTCGGCTTCCTTTTCAATAGCCTCGAACAATTCCGGATCAATTTTTTCAATATAAGACATTACTGTCACCTCGTAATCCATGCATTTAAAACTTATTCGAAATCAAGGGTTTCTCGTTAGCGTGAATTGATTAACTGTTAATATGCTTACGATTCTGGTATTTACTTACATCAATGTGTTGAAAGCTGTAAGAACTGCCTGACAAACTGGAAAGCCGGAAGGGCTGAAGGTTCTCAACCGTCCGAACAGTCCTCGATAACCGGGAATTATCAAACAGTTTTACAACCTTCCGGATTGAAAGTAGCTCTAATTGAAGAGAACTCTAATTGAAGAGAACTCTAATTGAAAGGAGTTATAATACTGAGGTTAAGATCCCAGGAAAAATATCCAGAGCATTTTAAGGACTCAGGAGATTCTGGAATATGGAAGGTCTTCAGTTGGCCAGTATAGTTTCGTGTGAGTAATATAATTCAAGTACTTATAACCGTCAGAGTATTAATGAGTATACTAATGGGTAAAATCTATTCCGGTTTGGGACTACATTCGATTTTTGAGCAAGTTCTCAAAACCTATCCCACCGGAAGTTGCCCAATATTAATACTTTATCTTTCGATCCGGACTTCTGCCTTATCTGCTTAGACCTGCCTGATGAAACTAATGCAACCCAGAGTAATGCAATTCCGGGACTTCTGCAGAGTTCCTGATTATTTAAGGGCCATTACTTAAGGGTATTACTTAAGGGCTATTACATTTCTACCCTCAACTTTAAGTTTACCCTCGACAAAGAGCCTGACAGCTTCGGGATAGATAATATGCTCCTGCTCGAGAATCCTGGCAGTGAGAGTTTCGTCGGTATCTTCCGGAAGCACAGGCACGCACTTCTGGAGGATAATAGGCCCGGAGTCGAGTCCTTCATCTACAAAATGTACGGTGCAGCCTGCAACTTTTACTCCGTACTCAAAAGCCTGTTTCTGGGCATGAAGCCCTTTGAAAGCCGGAAGAAGAGAAGGATGTATGTTCAGAACCCTGTGCCTGTATGCCTCAATGATCTCGCTTCCTAAGATCCTGAAATAGCCTGCAAGCAGAAGAAGATCCGTATCATACTGTTTGAGGACATTCAGGATTTCCCTATCGTATCCGGCTCTGTCATGCCCTTCGGGATCAAGAAAAACAGCACTTATTCCGTGTTTTCCTGCACGTTCGAGCGCATAAGCATCGGCCTTGTTGGAGATAACCACATTAACTGCCGCATTTTTTATGTAGCCCTTTTCAATGCTGTCTATGATCGCCTGGAGATTTGAACCCCGTCCGGAAACCAGCACTGCAATCTTTACCGTCATTGAAGCGTTTAGATTGAAACAGTGATATATTAGGTTTTTGCATCTTTGGGGCATCCGTGACAAACTGAGAGCAAATACCCATCAAATAGTTAGAGAGTTCAAGAAGAAGGTATCATTAGCTAGAAGAAGAAGAAGAAGAAGAGGCTCAGAGGAAAAAAGAAAACGTTTTTTAGTCTACCGGTTAGCCAGAAGGGAAGACAAGAGCAGTTTACCCTTCACTCTGGGGTTCCTTACGCTCTTCTATGAACTCAAGGAGTTCCTGAGAATCACTTATCTTGTCAAGTTCTTTCTTTTCGATCAGTACCGTATTTTCGACTGACTTCAGTTTGGAATGCCCGTTAATGATGAACACGGACTGGGTTTCCGTAATGCAAGAAATGCTGCTCATCAGATGAGCCCGTTTGATTACTGTTGTGTTAAACTCGCTGACACCTGTAAGGATAACTGAAGACTTATCCCGTGAGATAGCCTTGAAAGGTGCCTGCGCCGTAGGAAGGACATCATATCCGAGCATTGAAATCGTATTGAGGATCAGGTCTTCCGGCAAAAGCACATTATGTTTTACCTGTGGTTCTTCCTTTTCAGGCTCTGCCTTCTTCCTTGGCTTTCTGCTCCCGCAGGATTTCAGGATATCTATGGGCCTTGCCAGTTCGATCCCGAAAATATCTTCAAGCTGGAGCACGACATCAATGGACGCGTCCATCCCTTCTTCTTCATATTTGCTGATAGTCCTTCTTGAAACTCCTACCATGGAAGCCAGGGTCCCCAGGGACATGGACTGATCCGTCCTTGACTTCCTCAGGAGATCTCCTTCTATTGCAACATAAAGCCCTCCGGGTGCTGCTGAAACCAGAGGCGGGATATTTTCGACAAAGTAGTCATGGAGGGTCTGAACATTTAGGGCAAGGATATCATAGCGCATGTAGACAACACTGTCTTCAAGCATCTGGTCCCTTGTTTTGGCTCCAACAACGATAGCGGAACCTCCGAGATACTCGGCAAGATATTTCATCTCCCGGGCTGTTTCTTCGTTCAGGCCGTCAATGTTAAATAAAACCTTGCAAAGTAATAGTGTTTCATATTTCCGCGCGGCAACATCAAAGCTCCTGGGACGTATATTACATCGGTCAGAGAGTGCAAAACCCGCACGCGATAATACATCAATAATTTGATGTATGAGGACTTCTTTTGTCATTCCAGTATCAATCTCTGTTTGAACATCTATATATATATTTCTCCGACATGGAGAATGTTTACAGGGAGAAAACAAGCCGGAGAATCCCGAAAACTAAGGCATCCCCGCTCCGGAATTGCATAAATATTAAGGGATAAAAATGGATACGGAAAAAAAATGATCATTGGAATTGACGATACAGACTCAAATGAAGGTATGTGCACCACATATCTGGGAGCCCTGCTGCTTGCAGAACTACAGGAATACGGGACTGTAGAAGCCCTGCCCCTCCTTGTGCGCCTGAACCCTACCATTCCTTATAAAACAAGAGGTAACGCAGCAGTAGCCCTGAAACTTAAAACTGACTGTCCTGAAAAAGTAATTGCGCATGTAACAGCCAGAATAGGGGAACTTGCACGCATGGAGTGCGAAAAAACCAATCCTGGAACCGTATTTATTCTGGAGAAAGATTACGAAAACCTCAAACCTGTCCTCATGAGTTTTCTGGAAGAGGCTGTAAAAGAAGTAATCGAAATCAAAAAAGCAAAGGACCTTATTTCGGAGCTCGGGATTGCCTCGAAAAGCTTCAAAAACGGAAGGGGACTTATAGGTGCTCTTGCAGCCTGCGGGGCAATGCTGAACCCTGAGGAGTGGGACTGCACTTTCGAACATCTGGCATACAGGCAGAAGGCAAGATGGGGAACTCTGCGTGATGTTGATAAGGAAAGTTTTTTTGAAGCTGACAGGCAGACATACCCCGGGACCTGGGATACTGTAGATCTTACAAACCGGCTCGTAGTCTGCGTGCCTCGTTCAGGAGACCCTGTATTATTCGGGATCAGAGGAGAAAGTCCTGAGATCGTTAATAAAGCTGCAGCCCTGATCCGGGCAGAGCCTGTTGAGCGCTTTGCCGTGTACAGGACAAACCAGGGAACGGACATGCACCTCCTGCCCGCACAGAATATCGCTGAAATCAGGGACATGCATTCTTACAGGCTTGAAGGTACGGTCTCGACAGCCCCGAAAACCATTGAAGGAGGACACGTTATCTTTGCTGTCCGGGACCGGGAAGGAGACGAAATCGACTGTGCAGCCTTCGAACCAACAAAGAATTTCAGGTCGCTTATCCGAAAATTGGTGCCCGGAGACCAGGTCATCCTTTCAGGAAGTGTCACTTCCGGAACCCTGAACATTGAAAAAATAGAAGTTAAAACTCCTACCCCTATTTACAAGGAAGAGAACCCGAAGTGCCCGGAGTGCGGGAAACACATGAAATCTGCAGGTCAGGGGCAGGGATTCCGCTGCAAAAAGTGCGGGACGCTCTCCCTTTCAAAAGTCAAATATGAGACCGAGAGAGACCTTGAACCAGGGCTCTATGAAGTACCTCCCTGTGCCAGGAGACACCTCGCAAAGCCGCTGGCAAGAGAAAAACGCCAGGATATAAGGCTTCATCCTGCCCGGTGAAGGGAAAGCTGCAACCTTAAATTGCTCAGGTGTTACAACTTAAATTGCTAAAATACTACAAACTTAAATTGTTCAGATCTTTACGCCTGTACCTGTCTTTCCCTCACCTGAGGAACTCAGTACAGTTCCGGCACAGGCGGAACTTTTCTTTTATGCTCGTTTCTTTCAATGCGTCTGGTAACGGAGCTGAGCTGCTCAGCAGAAACCCCGGAAGTCTTCAGAATTTTTTCGGGCCCCAAGCCTTCTTCAAGCATTCTGAGCACCTCATCGACCTTCACGTAAGAAATACCAAGTTCTGCTTCATCGGTCTGACCTGCCCATAACCCCGCAGACGGTTTTTTGGTAATGAGAGGTTCCGGGATTCCAAGCCTGCGGGAAAGCTCCCATACCTCAGTCTTGTAAAGCCCGCCTATAGGTTCAAGGTCAACGCCTCCATCCCCGTACTTCGTGTAGTAGCCAAGAAGGATCTCGGTTTTGTTTCCTGTCCCGAGGACCATGCGGTTCAGCTGGTTTGCGTGGAAGTACAGAAGAGACATCCGGGTTCTTGCCTTCAGGTTGCCTCTGGTGAGCCTGTCTGCAGATTCGCTCTCAGGAACAGCAGCCATGAAAGCCGAGACAATGCCTGAGATGTCAATTGTCCGATACTCAATCCCTAACCAGTCGGCAAGGGTTTTCGCATCTTCGCTCTCAGCAGCAGGAGTGAGGCCGCTTTCGGGCATATGGATGCCAAGAACCCGGTCTTTACCAAGAGCTTTTACAGCAAGAGTTGCGGAAAGGGCGGAATCAATTCCCCCGCTAATTCCTACAACTGCCCCGTTTACACCTGCTTTGCCAGTCTCATTCCGGATAAAATCAATAATCCTGTTCTGTGCTTTTTCAAGGTCCATGCTTTCAAATTCCTGGAATTTTGTGAATCATATGAAATCCGGCTATCTCGAAGTTAAAAATATAATTAAAACTCTAGTTCATCGGAAGGCCTGAATAATATAGTATCTGAAAGGCTTATTCAGATTGTATTAAACAGTTTGATACACAGAAGCTGTAAATATATTAATCTTCCAGAGAAAACAGAGTTAAGGGTAAACTTATTTAATAAATAGAGGATATAGAAGGTTTATCATCCGAACATAATAATAGAAATACTTGAGTATTAAAAGTATTCAGAAATAAAAGTATTCAGAAATAAAAGTATTCAGTAATTGCCCATTACTTGAGTATCCTGGCATCAGGGTGCTAAAGGTGCCTTAAGCTAGCGAAAGTATATTTTCCTGGAGTGCAAAAACAAAAATAGCTGGACATTGCCAGGCGAGAACTTTCGGACACTGATTAAATGCCCGTAATGGTCCAGAGTGAATGCGTATACGGGGCAAATTTTCCCGGATGACAGGCATTAAAATAAAAAGAGCATCTAATATAGAAAGTAGATATTCCAGAATAACACGATCCGGAAAATTCGGGAAAAACCCGGTATCAGTTCATTTTATTTCATTACCAGATAAAATTACAATCAAAAAGAAACTATTTTCGGGATGACCCATGGAAGAAATACAGTTGAAGGTTGAAAAGGCATATCCTATTGACCTTGGAAGAGGAATTATCCGGCTTGACCCTACAGCGCTACTGAAACTTCAGCTCTCTCCCGGTGACATTGTGGAGATAAGGGGGAAGAAAAAGACCACAGCAAAGGTATGGAGAGCAGACCGGCAGGATTGGGAACAGGGAATCGTGCGCATTGATAATTTCATCCGGCAAAACGCCGGAGTTTCCATAGGGGAGAAGGTGACCATTAAAAAGGTCGAAGCCCCGGAAGCAAAAAAGATTATTCTGGCACTTCCGGAAAGCATGACCCAGGGTGGCCCTGAAATGCAGTTTGGGGAACATGCAAATGAGATCATAAAGCGGCATATCCTGAAAAGGCCTGTGTTCAGGGGAGACATAATTCCAATTATAAACTCAATGTCTCAGCCAATGACTGAATCCCTGACAACAAGCCAGGTAATTCCTCTGGTTGCCGTTGAAACAGACCCTACAAACACCATTGTCCTGATTACGGAAACAACAATTATTGAGCTTCGGAAAAAGCCGGTACAGGGCTACGAAAAAGCGACCAGGGGTGTCACCACCTATGAAGATATAGGAGGGCTGGGACAGGAGATTATGCGCGTCCGGGAAATAATAGAAATGCCGATGAAACACCCGGAGCTCTTTGCCCACCTTAATATAGAGCCTCCAAAGGGAGTTATCCTCTACGGCCCACCCGGAACCGGAAAGACCCTGATTGCAAAAGCCGTGGCAAACGAATCGGGGGCAAGCTTCCATTACATTGCAGGTCCCGAAATTGTGGGAAAGTTCTACGGAGAAAGCGAGGAAAGGTTAAGGAAGATCTTTGAAGATGCAACCCAGGACGCGCCTTCAGTTATTTTCATTGATGAAATTGATTCCATTGCCCCTAAAAGGGAAAACGTAACAGGGGAAGTGGAAAGGCGAGTAGTTGCTCAGCTCCTGACCCTTCTTGACGGGATGGAGGAAAGAGGGCAGGTCGTGGTTATAGGGGCTACTAACCGTGTGGATGCAATTGACCCCGCACTCAGGAGACCCGGCCGCTTTGATAGGGAAATTCATATTGGAGTGCCGGATACCAAAGACAGGTATGAGATCCTGCAGATTCACACAAGGGGCATGCCAATTGAGAAAGACAAAGAATCCGGGATAACAGAGCCCAAAGCTGAAGCCAAAATTGAAGCTGAAACTGGAATTGAAGCCAAAATTGAGGCCGGAACTGAAATCGAAGCAGAAACCGAAGCTGAAATCGAAATTGATGAAGCTGCCATAGAGAGACAAAAGAAAGAGGAGACAAACCTGTACCTTAAGTACCTGGCTGATAAGACGCAGGGCTTTGTGGGTGCAGATCTTCTGGCTCTCGTGCAGGAAGCAGCAATGCGCTGCCTCAGGGAAAGCCTGCCTGACCTTGACCTCGAAAAAGAAACAATTCCTCCTGAACGGCTGGAAAAGATTGTTGTAACTAAAAAGAACTTCGAAGATGCCCTGATGGAAGCCGAACCCTCAGCTCTGAGAGAGATCTTTGTTGAGATGCCTTCGGTTAGCTGGGAAGATGTGGGAGGCCTGGATGAAGCAAAGCATTCGATTGTTGAAGCTGTCGAGTGGCCTATTAAAAACCCGGAAAAGTTTGTCCAGATGGGCATAAAAGCTCCAAAGGGAATTCTGCTTTACGGCCCGCCCGGGACTGGAAAGACCCTGATAGCGCAGGCTGTTGCCAAAGAGTCAAACGCCAATTTCATAAGCGTCAAAGGGCCGGAGATGTTTTCGAAGTGGCTTGGAGAGTCGGAAAAGGCAATTCGGGAAACCTTCAAGAAAGCAAGGCAGGTTGCTCCCTGTGTTGTCTTCTTTGATGAGATCGATTCCATTGCTGCGATGCAGGGTATGGATACGGACAGCCGGACTTCGGAAAGGGTACTCAACCAGCTGCTTACAGAAATGGACGGGCTTGAGACTCTCAAAGACGTGGTCATAATTGCCGCAACTAACCGCCCTAACCTGCTTGACCCTGCGATCATCCGACCTGGGCGTTTTGACAGGCTGGTTTACGTTGGGGCACCTGACCGTAAGGGCAGGATGAGAATCTTTAAGATCCACACAAAGAATACGCCTCTTGCAGAGGACGTGGACCTTGAGAACCTTGCCAGTGTAACAGAGGGATATGTGGGCGCTGACATAGAAGCGGTATGTAGAGAGGCTGTAATGATTGCCCTGAGGGAGAACTTCAACATCGAAGAGATTGAGATGAGGCACTTCAGAGAAGCCCTTAAAAAAGTAAAACCCACAATTAACGAAAACATTGCTCAGTTCTATGAGAAGATAGAGGAGCAGTTTAAGGGAGGTCAGAAACCGGTCGAGACAGCTGGACTTGTGGGATACAGGTAAGAATTTAAGTCAACTACCCCTGAACATTACATTAATAAAAAACTAATTGAACAGAGCAGGACGGGGAAGTTGATGCATTCATCCCCTGAGCTAAAGACTCAGGGGGTTCCTGCTGAGGTTTTATGAATTAACTCATAAAAGGGAAGAGTTTATAAAGAAGAGAGTTTCAAATTGAATAAAATATTTAAAGTAAAAGTATTTAAACTGAAAAGCCAACTTTACCCAAATTCCGCATAACACTGAGCACGGAGACAAGATAATAATGTCTAAAGTATTTGCAAGAAACCTCCTCTTCAACAAGCAGGTGATGGCTACCGACGGAACGGAGATAGGAACGCTGAGTAACATTGTAGTTGAAATCAAAGGAGGAAAGGTCATTGACCTTGTGGTCAGCCCCAATCCCACATTTGATATTTCAAGATACAAAAAAGAAGATAATTATATCCTGATTCCTTTCGAATCCGTAAGCGCCATCAAGGACTATATTATAATAGACAAAATGAAAGCAAGGGCATGAATTGGAAAAGGGAAAGAAAGAAATCTCCTTTCCTTTCAGATCCTGTTTTCATTTTCATTATACATTTAATTCAACCCAGAGGGACTCTTCTTTTAATTCTTGAGATTCTATCTCTGGAAGCGCCTTTCTAATCCAGCCTATTTATCTCTATGGAACTTTTCTTTTAACTCATGAACTTTTTTGCTCAGGACTGATCAAAAGTGATTCCATCCCCATTTGAGGTTTCGACTGAATTCTTCGCGGCATATGAATTGTAAGATTGAATTCTTCATTGTTTATGAATTACAAAAAGGTTCTTTGAATAAAAAAACCAAACTCCAGGAACTAGGGAATAGATAAACGAAAGAGGGTCAAAATTATGTTTACAAAATCCAGTAAATATGATACTGCTTTTGTTAAAGAGAATATGATGGGACCAAACTCAATGAAGATCATTGAGGAATTGGCAGAGTCTTTAAATCTTGAAAAGGACATGCGAGTACTTGACCTTGGCTGCGGGAAAGGATTAACTTCAATCTTCCTGGCAAAAGAATATGGAGTTACTGTTTTTGCGACTGACCTCTGGATCAGTGCAACAGAGAACTATGAAAGAATCAAATCAATGGGCCTGGAGGACAAAATAATTCCAATACATGCAGAGGCACACGATTTGCCATTTGCACAGGAATTTTTTGATGTTGCTATAAGTGTAGATGCCTATCACTATTTTGGAATTGAAGAAGATTATTTAACAAACCATTTTGCCCCTCTTGTAAAAAAAGGAGGACAAATAGCAGTTGCAGTTCCAGGGTTAAAAAAGGAGTTTACGGATGGAGTTCCGGCAGAATTATTGCCCTACTGGTTTGAGGATATGAATTTAACCCTACACTCATGCGACTGGTGGTATAAGTTATGGAAAAATTCAGATTCGGTCCGCATAGAAGAATGTAAGGAATTAAAGTGTTTAGAAGAGGCCTGGCAGGATTGGCTTTCGTGCGACAATGACTATGCCCGCAGAGATATTGGAATGATGAAAGCCGAGGGTGGGAATTACTTTAATCTGGTTTCAATCGTAGCTACTAAGAGCCTATCCGAAAAGTAAGTAATGCATGTTGAAAAGTCACAATAAGTCTATAATATCAGATTATCCATTTCGGTTTTACATAATTGCATATTGTAAAAGTTACAGTAGGTTACCACTTTTCGGATAGGCTCTAAAGTGAACAGCATTTTTGCTGTTTTTATTAATTTTGAGCAACACGATTTTTTTAACTTTTTTAGATAAGTGTTTGATTATGGACTCAAAGCACCTATATTTCAAATGTGATTCAAATGCTTTAACTAACTGAGCCAGAAAACCAAAAACTATTTCCTTTCTTTCATCCCTCCATGAAAATTACTTATAAATTTCACGATGTTCCCTCTTTACCGTGAAATCTTCATTATCTTAATCCTCTTCAAGGTATTCACAAAAGGATTCACCTGATGATATTTTGAACTCTGCCAGGCAAAAACCTTGTGGGCGATGAATAACACTATTACACATATGGACGAAAAAAATAATACACTTACTGACATTTGTACTTCTAGCGGTGACGTTTTACTTGCTCCTATTGATTTTCCCGTGATATTGAATATTAGGTGATAGTAACATCCTTTTTAGCATTTTCGGTATTTTTCAATTTATAATGAGTTATTGGTTTTTTGTGTAAGAAGTGCTATAGGAAATATCAGTTTCAGTCCCTCATAAGGAATTGAAATGTTTGGAAGAAGCATGGCAGGATTGGCTTTCGTGTAATAATGAATTTGCCCGCAGAGATACCAGAATGATGAAAGCCGAGGGTGGAAATTACTTTAATCTGGTTTCAATCACAGCTACTAAGAGCCTATCCGAAAAGTCAGTAATGCATGTTGAAAAGTCACAATAGATATATAATATCAGAGTATCAGTTTCGGTTTTACATATCGCATATTGTAAAAGTTACAGTAGGTGACCACTTTTCGGATAGGATCTAAGTTTGGACAACCTTAATTCTTAAAATATAACGGTATACATGCGTCTTCGGTTAAGTGAAGAATCGTGATAAATTGCCTCCATCTCCATAACAGTTGTCAAATATTTGATCTTATTGTAGGCTGGAACAAGTTATCGATTTCATGTAAATCGGCCAAAACTTAAGGCAGGCTTCTGGTGCAAAATCAATAGCTTTCGAGCAAGAAAATTCCTTAACCGATGACCAATGTAACGGTATATAAATCTATAACTTCTGATGAAATTACTTCGGAATTTATGTAAAACCCTACAGGAAAGACGAACAATTTAGAAATTTATACCACATTACCAGTCTATTGGTTTGCTTTCAACTTCTATTTCTGGATCACAACTCACTGAAAGTTTTCCTTTTAGGCGGTTGACATAATCTATTAATCCTACATCTTCAAAGTCAAGTCCAGAAATGACTGTATTCTTTTCAATGTTCTCTACTATATGGTTAACTAAATCATTTTTCGGTTCGAATGAATAGGTATCTATCAAAAGTGCCATTACTAAAAACATCTGCTTCCAGACAGCATAGTGATTTTGTCCTTTAAAAGAACTATGTACAAAATTGTTTCTTTGAACATGGATATAATCAATAACTTCTTTACACCTTGTAAACTGATTGCCATCAATTCTTTTCTCCAAATCTTCAAATACGCATTTTTTAGCGAATCCAAAAGATTTATCTTTTTTATTTTTTGATCCGTACATATTTGAACAATTATTCCAATCTATTTTAAGCGCACACAATTTGATGAAAAGTTCGAAAGATATTCCTATCAAAGAGTACTCAATTGTCATATCATGAATTCTTTCAAAATTAGATTTAGAATATAGATCTACGTACTTTGAAAAAATAGCAAAGTTATCTTTGAAGAACCGTTCTTTATTCCAGTCTGTAAAATTAGAGAAAGATTCATAAACCTCATAGAACTTTTTACATTCTTCAGTTATCTGGTTGAAACTTAAGTATTTTTCTGAACTCATATGTATTGTTACTGTCCAACAACATAATATATTTTTGTAATTTTTAATCAGTGGTTGTCAATTCGTTTTAAAGTTCAAGGAAAAACTCTTCTGCCATCAGTAAGCTTGCTGGCTAGTGCCGTGAATTAGAAAAAGGCAAGGAAGACGAAATCAGCCTGATCAAGAAAATCTATGAATTTGTCAGGGATGATATTCATCATTCAGGGGATATAGGTGCACAGGATGTCACCTTTAAGGCATCGGAAGTTCTGGAGTTCGGGCATGGGATCTGCTGTGCTAAATCTCACCTGCTTGCAGCCATGCTGAGATTTTGTGGGATACCAACCGGGATCTGTTATCAGAAACTTTGTTCAGGTCAGGAGGGGGTTAACAGGAAAGTCCTGCACGGGTTGAACGCTGTATATCTAAAAGACTTAAACAGATGGATAAGGCTGGATGCAAGAGGCAATAAGCCGGGTGTGGATGCTCAGTTTTCCATAGAGAAAGAAAAGATTGCCTGGCCGGTTAACAAAGAGCGTGGGGAAGAGGATCATCAAGTAATATTCATAGAGCCAAATCCGACTGTAGTTGAAGTATTAAAAAGAAGTAATAACAGGAAAGAACTCTGGGCGCAGTGGGAACTTGGGCTGAGTGACTTATTTGGCACAGGGAGTTAATTTGAGAGTTGTGCAGTTGCGGTTTTTTAAATCCAGCCTTTCGATTCAAGATACTCGAAGGCTTCTACTGCTCCTTCTCCAAAAGAGGCTTTAGTTACGTAATCTGCAGTTTCCTTTATTCTTTCGTCCCCGTTTGCAACAGCAATTCCGAAACCTGCCGCCTCAAACAGCTCAACATCGTTTGCAGAATCCCCTATTGCCACAAAATCCGTAGCCTCAAGCCCCATCATTCCTGCAAGCTTCTGGAGGCCTACTCCTTTGTTGATTCTGGTACTTTTGATGTGGACTGCGTACTTGGTGTCAACCATTTCGACATCAAAGTTTTGAGTTTCCAGAAGAGCTCTGGCTTTTTCAAGGTCAAAGTTCCGTCGAAGAGCAATCTCGGTTTTTCGGTACATGGGATCGAGTTTGGTGAGCTTGAAATGTTCGGAGAGGAAAGAGAAGGCATTTTCACACTCTTCCAGGCTTTCTTCAAAAGTGCCATTCAGATCATAGCGGACAGTAATAGCGCCTCCGTTTTCGGCGATCACAGCCCCGTCCAGGCCTATAAGCTTTGATGTTGTCCTGGCATAACATAGGATGTTGCCTGTGGCAAGGACTACCGGAACTTTAAGGGAACGGATTTTTTTGACGGCTCCCAGATGTAGTTCCCTGTTTTCGCAGGTAATTGTCCCGTCAATGTCAACGACAATAGCTTTGAATTTCATTAAAAAGAGATGGGAACGGGGAGATAAAATGTTTCCCCATTCATAGTTATTAATTGATTTCAACCTTCACTGGTCAGTAATTCCGGCTGTGGTGACTGCAACGACAGCTTCCCCTTCGGGCAGGTTGGGGGAGTCTACCAGGCGGATAATTCTCTTTTCCCCTTTGGACTTCCGCAGGTAGAGTCTGAAGGTTGCCGTGTGCCCTACAATATGTCCTCCGACAGGCCTTGTGGGGTCACCAAAGAAGGCATCGGGTTTTGCCATGACCTGATTTGTAACAACCACGCAGGCATTGAACAGGTCTCCGAAGCGGAGCAAGCCGTGCATATGCTTGTTTAGCTTTTGCTGCCTGTCTGCAAGGGTTCCCCTTCCTACATATTCAGCTCTGAAGTGAGCCATAAGAGAGTCAACGATCATGAGGCGAACGGGTTTTCCCATTTCCTTGAGCTCGTTTGCCAGGTCTGTTGCAGAGTCTACAAGAAGTATCTGGTGATTGGAATTGTATGCCCTGGCAACATGGATGTTCTGCAGGAATTCTTCAGGATTAAGTTCCATTCCGTACTTCTCGGAAAGCCCCTTTACCATCTGGGTGATCCTTTCCGGCCTGAAGGTATTTTCAGTATCGATTATAATGACGGACCCGCCGAGACCTCCGTGTTCCCGGTCCATCTGGACATTCACTGCGAGCTGGTGAGCCACCTGGGTCTTTCCTGAACCGAATTCTCCGTAAAGTTCGGTAATAGCCTGGGTTTCTATGCCCCCGCCCATCATTTCATCAAATTCCGTACAACCGGTAGTCAGCTTGCCTACAAGTTTCCTTCTTTCAAGCACAATATCCCCGGTTTCAAATCCCCCGATATCAGCAGCCTGCCTTGCAGCATTGATGATTTTTGCGGCAGTCGATTCCCCTATTTCGGCTGTAGTTGCAAGTTCAGAAGGAGAGGCTACGGCCACTGCTTCAATTGTGTTAAATCCGGCTTCTTTGAGTTTTTCTGCAGTTGCAGGGCCAACTCCTGGCAGGTCTTCAAGTGCTATTTCGCTCATTACAGATTCTCCTAGATGCACATGTTTGTATAAGGTGCATGACAGTTGCTTCACTATGGTTTGCAGGTATATATAACTAGAGTAAGCGGGGTGAAAGTATTTAGAAGGCCCTGTAAAACGCAGTTATAATGCTGCAAAACCTGGCAAAAAGGAGGAAAATAAGAGGTATTTTTCTGACAGTTACACTTACAAAAGAAAAGAGAAAAATAAAGAAATCTTCCCGAAAACAGAAAAAAACCAAAACTTCTTTTTACTTTAGTAGATTATCACCCATCATGCCAAAGGTCGCCTTAGGCGGTACGTTTCAGTATCTTCATGACGGACACGCCAGATTAATTGAAAAAGCGTTTGAGATAGCCGGGGGCGGAAAAGTCCACATAGGACTCACTTCGGACGAAATGTTACAAAAAAACCACAGCGTCGATATGTATGAAAACAGAAGGGGGCGGCTGCTGGAATACATAGAAAAAATGGGGGTTCCGAAAGAAAAATATGAGGTTACGAGGCTGAACGATCCCTACGGCCCGACTCTGGAAGAGGACTTCGACTACATAGTAGTCTCCCCTGAGACCTATCCGGTTGCCCTGAAAATTAACGGCATCAGAAAGGAAAAGGGGAAAAAACTTCTTGAAATTGTGTACGTTGAATATGTGATGGCTGAAGATGGGACCCCGATTTCATCCACGAGGATTGCAAAAGGGGAGATTGACAGGCACGGCAGGCTAAAAAAAGAGGCTTAAGGTCTGAATAGCTGCATCTTTCAGGCATACCCCCTTAAAAAGGTATAAATCAAGACCGAATCATAAAGTGATAACATGTCCAGAGAATTTACACAAAAAGACATTGAGATTTTTAACAAGCTTGCCCCCGAAGCAGGAGGAAATCAGATATCAAGGGAAGCGGGGCACCATTTTCCATTCATCCTGCGCCCGATATCACACAAGTTTGCCGAATCTCCGGAAGACTTCAGAGAAAGGCTAGAGAGGCTGAACGCGGAAGAACTTGACTACCTTGTGGGACTTGCCCTTGAAGGAAAGGAAGATGTCCAGTCCCTGGACGAAGACCTTGAGGAACTGGTGGCGGTAGTCGAGGAAAAGGTATCTCCGGAAAGGGCAAAGCAGTTAAAGGACTTTGTGGGAATTTTCTAAACAGGAGAAATATTCTAAAGGGGGATTCTGGAAAAAAAGATCCTGAAAAGAAGTATTCTGGAAAAAAGTATTCTGGAAAAAAGTATTCTGGAAAAAAGTATTCTGGAAAAAAATATTCTGGAAAGAAGTATCCTGAAAAGGGAAATTTTGAAAAACATGTCATCTGAAAAACTTTTATTTGGGACTGCAGGGGTTCCCAGAAGCACAAAAGCCAGCAATAGTACTGCAGGAATTGAGCGTGTCAGGGAACTGGGTCTCGACTGCATGGAACTGGAGTTCGTGCAGGGAGTACGCATGAGCGAAAAAGGGGCAGGAAATGTTCTGGAAACAGCCGGAAAAGAAAACATAGCCCTGAGCGTACATGCACCTTATTATATCAACCTGAACTCCCCGGAAAAAGAGAAATTAAAAGCCAGCATGGAAAGGATTTACAGGGCTTCAAAGATAGGCAGCCTCTGCGGAGCAGAGTCAATCGTACTGCACGCAGCCTTTTACCAGAAGAGCAGCAAGCAAGCCGTCTATGAGAATGTCTCAAAAGCCCTCAGAGAACTCACAGAACAGCTCCGGGATGAAGGGATACCTGCAGTCCTTCGTCCTGAGACCATGGGCAAACGTACCCAGTTTGGAACCCTTGAAGAAGTGCTTGCCTTAAGCGAAGAAATCGAAGGGGTTATGCCCTGCCTGGACTTTTCCCACATGCACGCAAGAGAAGGAAAGGAAAACTCCTATCCCGAATTTACGGCAATCCTCTCGAAAGTAGAAAATGTCCTTGGAAAAGAAGGGCTTGCAAACATGCACATGCATGTTTCGGGAATAGAATATAACAGGAACGGGGAAAAGAGACACCTGGCCCTTAAAGAATCGGACTTTAATTATCCTGAACTTTTAAAAGCCCTAAAAGAATTCGAAGTTCGGGGATGGATCATTTGCGAAAGCCCTATCCTGGAAGAAGATGCGCTTCTACTCAAAACGACTTATAAAGAAATATAAGGAAAGGGAAGAAAAAAAGGATGAAAAAGAAGGACAAAAAAGAAGGACAAAAAAGAAAGATGAAAAAGAAAGATGAAAAAGAAAGATGAAAAAAGGAAAAAATCAGACCTTAAAAGCCTCAGGGTTACTATCCGTTTCTTCAGTCAATTTGCATCCGTCTTCCCTGTTAACCACGCCAACAGTAAATTCTATCCCGCTTTTTTCCACATACTCCCGGGTTCTTTTCAGAGCATGATCCACCATTCCGCCTGTTGTGAGGATAAGGCAGCGTTTTCCACAGAGCGCCATCAGGATCGACTTGTCTATAACGCCTGAGGTAACGTCCAGGCGGATTCCGTCCTGTTCGGCAAGAGTCTTGCTTTTCTTGCCCATTGCCCCCACAAAGGCAATTTCTCCATCTTTCAGGATCTGCCTGATTTCTGGCAGGGAATAGCTATCAGTATCATACAGCAGCACCCCACCAGCTTTGATCCCTTTGCGCTTCAGCTCAACAATAGCCCTGCCGTCAGGGTGGATGTGCAGAACCGTGGCATTAACCGCTTCATAAGGAGAATGGGTCGCATATTCCCCATACATAACCCCGAGATTCAGGTTGTCGCCTTCCCGGACTCCGGGAGGGACCTCAACCCACATAAGATCAAGCGGCTTTAAAGTGTTGACAAGGTCAGGTATGCTTTTAGGGGAGTTTTTGCCGTATGCAAGCCCCCTCCTCTCAATTTCATGATAAATTTCAAGGGTAGTGGGCTGGCGCAGACCTGTTTTTTTAAGAAGCTCCTGCTCTTTGAAGACCTCCACAGGTGTCCCCTGCCCTATAAGTTTGCTGTTTGACATGAGGTACACATAGTCAGACCAGCGGTAAGCCAGGTCCACATCATGCGTGGAGATGATGATAGTGCTTCCGAATTGGTTAAATTCGTTGAGCAGATCCATTATTTCATCCGCACCCACCGGATCAAGATTTGAAAGAGGCTCATCAAGGATAATCACTTCAGGCTCCATAGCCATAACCCCTGCAATTGCAACCCTCTTTTTCTGTCCTCCGCTGAGATGATGGGGGGGCTTGTCCTTCAGGCGGGAGAGCCCTACCTGTTCAATTGCTTGCTGTACGCAGGCATCGACCCTTTCTTTTGAGTACCCCAGGTTTGCAGGCCCGAAAGCTATATCCTGATACACTGTGGGAGCAAAGATCTGGTCATCGGAATTCTGAAAAACTATTCCTACGGATTTCCGGATTTCCCGGAGGGACTTTGAATCGTACTTAATAGGGGCTCCATGGAAGAGGATTTCACCCTCGTTTGGCTTTAAGGTCCCATTCAGAAGCAGGAAAAGCGTGGACTTTCCGGAGCCGTTCTGCCCTACAAAGGCAATCTTTTTTCCTTTTTTGATCTCGATGTTTATATCCTGGACAGCTGCAGTCCCGTCCGGGTATGTGTATTTAAGGCCCCTGGTCTCAAGAATGATCATGATCTGTTACCTCAAATGATGGATATGTTTTTTGTAAAATAAAAAAGTGCAAGAGCTGAAAGGAAGTAAACAGAGGTCAGCAGTAGTTCTATTGCCCTTACAGGCCTGTGCACTTCAAAGAGAGTCATTTTTCCGTCATAACACCTGGAATTCATGGCAAGAAAGAGCTTATCTCCCTGCTCCCAGGACCTTATAAAAAGTGTACTTCCAAGCATACCCATTGAATTAAGGGAGCGCCTGAAGTTCGAGTAGCCTAACCTCACAGTCTGGGCATACTTTATGGAAAGGGCCATGTCCAGGAAAACAAAGATGTACCGGTAAATCAGCATGGAAAGCTCGATGAGGGATTCCGGAAGCCTGGTAGCCTTGAGCACGGCAAAGAGTTCTATCATAGGAGTTGTAAGCGAAAGGAAGTAAAGGCAGCACATCCCGCTTAAGGACCTTGAAAGCACCAGGAGAGCAAGCTCAAGCCCATCTGCCCTTACCGAGAGAAGATAACCTGCAAGGTTGAAGGACAGAAGCTCCTGCCCCGATCCGGAGAAAAAAGCAATGATAACCACACCTGTTAGTGCAAAGCCTACAGGGGCGAGCAGGAGTTTCAGGTATAATTTAAGGGGAGCCCTGCCGAGAGCAACTGTTGTAAAGCTCATGCAAAGGGCTATGAAAAGAGGAGTTATAGGGGATGTGGATGAAACTCCTACAAGCAGCCCGAAAAGAACTATTGCCAGCTTCAACCAGTTGTTTCGGTGCCTTAGAGGGCTCATAAGGGCATAATCATCAAGGATATTGGTCATGTGGGGAACCTGCAGATAGGTAGATGAAAGCAAAAATCAAGGGTTAAAAATAAAAGGCAAAAGATAAAAACTTTCCTCCCCCGTGGGAAGGATAAGTAAAAGAGTAGAAGAAGAAATTATAAAGATTGCCTGTCGCTATCAGGCTTATTCTTTCCTTTGTATCCAAGCTCGTTTTCATAGTTTTTTTTAGCATTGTAATAGCCAAGGAAGTAGCCAATAACCCCTGCACCGATAGCTGCCTGAAGACCAAAGAGGAGGCTTTCGATTTCCCCGCTTGGAGGCTCCCAGAAAGGTTCTGCAATTGGTTCGTAGGTTCCGCCAGTGATCTCGTTAATCACATTTTCAGCTTCGCCGTCAGCTCCCCCATACTCAGCGTCCGTTGTGGACGACATATGAACAAACTGAACTGCGAAGATAAGAACAATTGCAAGCACAATAATTTCCAGTTTTCTGCTCATGCGGAAATCCCTCTCAGTTTTTTCACGACTGCAGCTTCAATGACTTTCATTTCAATCAGGATATCGCTCTTGACGTTGACCACATACTTGAAGAGCAGGGCACTGATAGCGCCTTCCATGATTGCAAGAGGCAACTGGGTAACTGCAAAGACAGTGGCAAATTTGCCGAATGAACTCATAAAACCTGCAACGGTGAGTACTCCTCCTGCAGGATATGCCAGAGCAAGTTCCACAGATGTGGTCACATAAGTTGCCCAGTCCCCGAAGGCTGTAGCAAGGAAAACCACAATATAGAAATTGAGATTAGCTTTCATACCTGCCTTATAGACCAGGTATGCCACCACAGGACCAACGATGCCCATGGAAAAGACATTTGCTCCAAGAGTTGTAAGTCCTCCGTGTGCAAGGAAAAGTGCCTGATAGAGAAGCACGATGGTTCCGAGGACTGCGGAGATTGCCGGACCGAATATAATTGCTGCGACCCCTGTTCCTGTGGGGTGGGAACAGCTCCCGGTTACCGAAGGCAGTTTAAGGGAAGATAGCACGAAAACAAATGCACCTGCGACAGCAAGGAGAGGCAAGATCTCACGTTTTTCGTTCACCAGCTTATTCATTTTATAGATGCCGTACATTATCACCGGAATTGACACTGCAAACCAGGCCTGCCACCAGGGGCTCGGTAAAAAACCTTCCATTATATGCATAGGATCACCGTAAGGATATCAAGTAAATATTATTGTGAATAAGACAAGTTAAATTGAGTTAATGAATACATAAAGGTTACGGTGAGAGAGAAGCAGATGCGTGAGAGCCTATAAAAATTAGTTTAGAGGTAATAATGTTCTCAAAACGGAGAACACAAAAACAAAACAAGCAAACTTGAATCAATATAAAATATAATTAAGGAAATACATAATACAGAATAGATTATGAACACGACGGAAATCCATACCCGCAGGAGTCCATGAAAAGAACCGAAGAAAAAGACGATGAAATTCATTGCCAATAAATCAGGAAAGTATGTAATATAAAACAAAATTGCGTATAAATATGAATAATAAAATAAAAAGTAAAAAAAATAAAAAAATAAAAATGGAGGTTATAATCGAGCATATGCTCCGTTTTGAGGACCCGGAAGACAGGTCAGAATGGCAAGCAAAGCAAACAAAAATCAACTAAAATTGCTTTAGCAAAAAAGTATTGTACCCTGAGATATATAAGTATATCCATTTGGTTCGTTTAGAGAAAAAGTCTTGAAACAAGATCGTCAGAAAGGGTGTACTGTGGAAGAAAAATAAGAAGATTTAAAAGGAGAAGCTACCGAAATAAGGAAAATTCGTTTGAAAATGAAAGAAAATACAGTCGAAAAAGCAAAAAACAAAAAGCAAAAAAAAACAAAAAGCAAAATGCAAAATGCAAAACCTGAATAAACCGGGTTTGAAAAAATCAAACCTGCCCGCAACAAAAACCGTGAATCGAATCTATTGAAGCTGATGGGTCTTAAAACTCTTTTTACGTATACTATTTGTAAGCCTCGAATCCCATTTTACCTGGGATAAGTCCGGATTCATTTTGCCAATTGGCAGATCTTAAAATCCGCCATTAAAAAACACTACCGAATAAGCAAGTACGAAATAACGCGCGAATTTCCCCAGAAAGACCAGGATTGAAAAAGACCTGAAAGAAAGTTGCATAAGCCCTGCAACCATGGTAATCACATCCCCTATACCTGGCACCCAGGTGAAAAGAAGGGTATAGACTCCATATTTATTAAAAAGCCTTTCACTTTTTTCGAGCTTTTCCGGGGAAGGAGAAAGATACTTTTCAAGCACATGCCTCCCTTTTAAACCGAGGTAGTAAGTGGTGCATGACCCGAGAAAGTTGCCGGTGGTGGCTACCATAACGACAGTAAAAGGGCTAAACCCCTGGTAAACTAGAGCGATTACCAGAGCCTCCGACCCGAAAGGCAAGACTGTAGAAGCCAGAAAACTCAGGATAAAAAGGTTCAGATAACCGTAGTCAGTAATAAAGGCACTCAGGGTTTCAAGCATAGTACTCCTTCTCTTACATTCCTGCTTACTATTCTATTATATTATTTTATGCCTGCGTGAGGAAGCCTCCAGTAAAAGATCAAGGAAAGTGTTCGGTTAAGATATCCAGAGAACTATCAAATTAAGATCCGGAAAGCTATCAGGTTGAAAGATGCGAAGAAAAAAGAAGAAAAAGACCGGAATCAAAAATTAATTTCCGGCCCCTGCTGCAGAAGAAGTATCAAACCTGTTTAGTTCCTTCTTTTCCGGAGCAGTATAAATGCCGTGGCGAGTATTCCAAGAGTTGCAGTGCCGCTGAAGAAAGGAGTTGACTTCGTTACGTCATAACTTCCGCTCAGGCCTCCTACCTCAACCGTATATGTCCCTGCCTCTTCCTCGGTATGGGAGAATTCGACCACGGTACTTGCACCAGCTTCCAAACTCACGGGTTTGGAATCAACGGATTCATTGTTGACCAGCAGTTCCACTTCGGTTTCTCCTGCAATATTGCCGGTGTTTGTAACGTTCACCTTGATTGCAATTGCGTCTCCGCCCTTAACAGAAGCAGGCTCAATTGAGAAGTCCGAATATTCAAAATTGGCTTTGTCTTCAGAAACCTCAATAACCGTTTCTCCTTCCTCATAACCTGCCTTTGTAGCATTTACCGTATATGTACCTGGAGCAGTTACCCAGTAAGACACAGTGCCATCTGTACCCGTCTGTCCTTCAACGTTCTGTCCTCCGAAGAAGACATCTGCCCCGGAGACAGGTTTCTTTTCTACAGAGTCGGTAACCTTTATACTGATCTGGTCTCCTACCCTGACGGTTTCCGGAGAGATTGAGAGCAACAGCTTCAGGACACCTGCTCCGACAACATCCACATCCTTATTTCCGGGGATATATCCTGCCTTGTTTGCAGATAATGTGAATTTGCCTTCCTTGCCTGGGGTGTACGTAAGAGTTCCATCGTCTCCTGTGGTTCCGATACTCTCATCTTCAAGGAAGATTTCAACATCGCTGACTGAAACGTTTCTTGCCATGACCTGGATTTCTGCCGCCTGCCCGACCACAAGGACATCTGGAGCTTCAATTTCCAGCTGGTCCTGGGCAGCGCTCTCGACTTCAACAAAGGGATAGAAGCGCAGGACAGACGAATCAGCCACCTTGAACTTAACGTTGCCCATCAGGTCAATGGTATTGCCCTTTGAAAGGGAAATTGAATCCTCGTTTTTCATTGTGATTCCTGAGCTGGAAATAGTGCTTATTTCCATCCTGTCGAAAGAATCACCCTGGGAAAGCTCACTGTACTCGTCTGAGATCTGGAAGACCCCTTCTATAAACACAGCATCCGTTTCCCGCGACCGGAAGACAGTGCTTACGTGAACTGCGATCATCGGGACTTCTTCAGCTCCTCCGATGTCGGCTTCGTAGATGTAGTCCCCATTCTGGGAAACTATTCCCGAATCCAGCAGCTTCCCATCTTTATACAGCTCAAAAAGCACACTTTTTCCGTTAATATCGACTTCTGAAGCCTTGAGTGAGTAGCCGTTCTCGAGAACTATTGAAGAGCCCGTAAACATCGACTTTCTGTTATCGTCGTCAATCAGGACTTTTGCGAGGATATTGTCCGAAAGCACACTCACGCTCTTTGAATTTCCAAAGGTATTCGCAGGATAGCCCGCAAAATACTTCTCAGCCATGAACCCGATAACCTCATAGCTTCCCCAGCTTTCCTGCTCAAATTTCACAAGTGCCGGGCTGGTGGAATAAACAAGCGCTTCGTCATTAATTGACCTTCCACTGATTCCTTCTTTGAGGGTCAGGCTTTCGGTGGAGACATTTTCATCGATGCTGTAATAGAATCCTTCAAAGTTGAAAGGTGTCCAGACAGTTGTCTTAAACACTTCATCGTAGACCGTTCCTCTTAATTCATAGGTTCCGGGTTCGGAAGTCTCGACTATGGGAGCAAAGCGGAGTTCATTGGCATCAGCCACAACAAAGCTAAGTTTTCCCATTATGTCGATAGTATCTCCCTTGCTAAGGGTAATAGAATCACGGTTTTTCATTGTGATCCCGGAACTCGAAGTGGAACTTATTTCCATTTTCCCGAATCTGTCCCCATTCTCAATCTGGACGTATTCATCCGAGATCTGGAAAATACCTTCTACAAAAACCGCATTTGTCTCTCTACCACTGAAGATCTGAGCTAAATGGACTGCAATGAGAGGTACATCTTCTGCAGCCCCAAGCTTGGTTTCATAAACATAGTCACTGTTGGAAGAGAGGAAGTCTTCATCCACCACATCTCCGTCCTTTTCGAGCTGTACCCATACGGTATCCCCATTAATGTCCACTTCCACAATGTTCAGGGAATAACCTTCTTCGAGTATGAGAGAAGAGCCCGTGTACAGGGATTTCCTGTCATCACTATCAGTCAGGATCTTCGAAAGCTGTCCTTCCGAAATAACACTTATATCGTCCTTTACAAAGCTGGAATTTTCTGTGTACCCCGCAAAATACTTCTCAGCCATGAACCCTATAACCTGATAAGAGTCCCAGTCCCCAAATTCGAATTCCGTTTTAATGGGTCTTGTCTCATATTGCAATTCATTTTTCGGGATATTCCGGCTGCCTGCAGTAAGCTGGATCGTCATATTCTCGGAGCCTACTCCGGTATCCAGGTCATAGTAAAAACCCGAGTACGTCTGGGGCGTCCAGGTGTAAGTAAAGTTCTGGTTTGAGTTTTCGTCCCATATACGGTTGCCTTCTGAACTTGAAACCTGTGCAGCTGCCGTTTCACACAACAATCCGAGCACTATAATTAGACATAACATTTTTATATAATTTTTAATCCCCAAATTAGCCCTCCTTTTGATATAATGAAGCAGGGGTGCAGCCGTCCGGAAGCCTGAGAGAAAAATAGAAACAAAAAAAGTTTCCTGAACACTCCCTGGAAGTTTTCCTGAATCCTGATGCCCCCGTTTACTTTTAAAAATATTAAAATATTTAACTGTATACAGTTAAAGATATTGTATGGATAAGATAAAGATTTTTGGGTAATTGTAAGCATTAAATGAAAAACGAAATAAGAAATAATGGAAAAGGCAGGAGAATAGCGGAAAAAGAGAAATAAGGACATAAAAGAGAAATAAGGACATAAAAAAGAAATAAGGACATAAAAGAGAAATAAGGACATAAAAGAGATTAAAAAGTAAAATATAGTGACAAAATTGTTTAAAAAGAAAAATTGTGAGCTAAAAGAGCTTAAAAAAGTAAAATTGGGAGGGATATAAAATGTATATTACATTTTTCCCGTTAAGCATTATATTTTACTTTTCAAGCATTTTTTTGTAGAGCACAAACCAGGGATTATCCAGAAAACCGATTATATTCTTACTGATAAGCTGCCCTATAAACAGAGGGAGAACTGGCATAACTCCATAAAAAGCAATAAAAACAAAGATCAGAGAATCCAGAGTGAGATTTACAATGTCACTTGCACTTGAACGGAGCCAGATGTAAGGATTTATCAGGGTATCGTGCTTGAAGTTCTTTTCTTTTTCAAAAAAGCGTTTTTTAAGGGCTGCAAAGACCCAGGCGTCAAGGTTTGAACAGACCATAAAAGAGACCCAGCTTGCAATTGTAATCCTGATGCTCAGCCCAAAGAGGCTCTTCCAGGCATCTTCCAGCTCAAAGAAAGGAGCAGGGCTGAGATTTGAGACCATGCCTATGAAGAGCACGAATAATACCTGAGTCGCAAAAGCTATGAAAATAGAGATATGTGTTCTCCGCTCCCCATAGACCTCATTGATCATATCCACGACCTGAGCAATAAAAGGATAGATGAAAACTGCCGCGGGAGCATAGAAAGAGTAAAAACCAAGGTCAAATACAATAATGCGCGTGGCAAGGACCTGGGAAGCCGCCAGATAAACCACATAGAAAGCAGTGAGCACGGTAAAACCGTTTTCGGGCATTTTTTTGATAACATAAACAGACGCATAGGTAGCAATTGTTAGAGTGATAATCCAGTACAGCCATACGAACATTTTTTAACACAACCGGGTTTTATAGAGCTTGGAATGAACCGATGAGACTTGAAATAGAATGATAAGGACATGAAATGAGCTAAAAATTAAGAGAAGGTAAATCTGCAAACCTGCAAGATTCGGGAAATAGAAATACTGCCCATTTTATTTAAAGTGTGTATATATTCGTACCCCCGGAGTCTCCGGAGAATACCTTTATACCCGAGAATTCATCCCGCTCGAGAGGTTCCTCAGCCCTCCAATCTGGGAAATAGCCATCCTTTTTAAAATTCTACCCGGAGATCCATAAATTATAAGTTAAAAGAGAAGATTTCTGACCTGTAGAATCACAAATTAATTTCAGAATCACGAATTAACTCCATAACCATTACTAATCTCAGAATCATCAATAATCTCAGAATCATCAATAATCTCAGAATCGTCAATAACTGAACTGCAGAATCCTGCAGAATCAAGAAATAATATATGGAGCCGTCCCGGGCATGGAAACGTACACCAGCATTCCAGAAGACCTGAAGCTTGCCGTACTTGAAAAGGTTAAACCCACGGAAGCCGAAAGAAAAAAACTAACAGCAGTTCAGGAGGAACTTGCCGCAGAGGTAATAGCGGCAGCAGAGAAACTTTGTGTATCGGATATTTTAGTAAAAATGGTCGGTTCTGCTGCAAGAGGCACCTGGCTCTCAGGTACCCATGATATTGATGTTTTTATCAGCTTTCCTGAAGAAACACAGAGAAGAGATCTGGAAATCAGTGGCATGGAAATTGCAAGGGAAGTGGCAAAACACGCCGAACATGCCGAAGACCGCCATGCCGAACATCCTTACCTGAACATTATTTTCAAAGGCTTTGACGTGGACCTTGTCCCCTGCTTCCGGGTTGCTTCGGCATGCCAGCTCAAATCCGCAGTTGACAGGACGCCTTTCCACAATGAATTCGTAAAAACCCACATAAAAGGGCGGGAAGACGAGGTCCTGCTTATGAAGCAGTTCATGCGCGGAGGCGGAGTCTACGGCTCGGAGTTGAGGACGCAGGGCTTTTCAGGCTACCTGACCGAACTCCTGATAATTCACTATGGCTCTTTCGAAAATGCCGTAAAAGCAGCCTGTACCTGGAAACCCGGACAGAAAATAGACATTATGCAGCACTCGGAAATGGGACATAACGAGCCTCTTGTTATAGTAGACCCGACCGACCCGAAGCGGAATGTTGCAGCAGCCCTCTCCCTTGACAAATTCTGTATGTTTATAGACCACTGCAGGGAGTTTCTGGCAAACCCTGAACTCGAATTATTTTTCCCTGCCCCGCTCCTGCCGCTTGAAGACAAAGAACTTCTTGAGAAGCTGGAAAGCCGGAAAAGTTCACAGCTTGCAGTTGTCTTCAAAACCCCGGAAGTGGTCGAAGACGTGCTCTATCCGCAGCTCTATAAAATGGAACAGGCTACAGCTGCCCTCCTGAATGAATACGATTTTTCAGTGATCAAAACCGGGGTCTGGTCAGGGAACCCCGAAACCGTAATCATGCTCGAACTTATCTCAGGCACCCTACCCAACGTCAAGAAAAGAATAGGGCCTCCGGTCTGGGTCAGAGAACACGCTGATAAGTTCAAAGCCAAGTACGAAGGGGCTGAAAATGTTTTCGGAGGCTATATCGAAGGAGGAAAGTACGTCTTTGAAATCCAGCGCAAATACCCGACTGCGAAAGGGCTCCTTGAAGAACAGCTTGTAAACTGCTCCCTTGGAAAACATGTACACAGCAGCGTGAGTGAGGGCTTTGAGGTCCTTGAAGATGCAGCGATTTGCAGGATAAAAGACCCGGATTTCAGGGTTTTCTTGAGGAAATGGGTGTAAAAAGAATTTTTATTCATCAGATTCTAAGGAAAATGCTTAAAAAGAAATTAATAAAAAAGAGGTAGTAAAGAGAAATTAATACAGCGGAACAAAACCCTCCACCCTTTTCTGGTAAAAGAGGTACTGCTGAGCATATCCGCAATAGGGGCCGAAATATTCCCGTCCCCAGTCTCCCATTCTGCTCATGTTCGTGCAATTTTCAAAGAAATTGTCATCGATGTGGTAGTGCTGAATGATCTGCCTGATATGGGTATCTACGGGAAAGGCTTCCATTTTCTCGAAGGCGAAAAGAAGGACGCAGTCAGCAACCTTTTCCCCTATGCCGCGAATCCTCATGAGGCGTTCCCGCGCATACCTGTACTCCAGACGGTAGAGGACGTTAAGGTCAAGTTCGCCTGAAGCCACTTCTCTGGCTGCCTCTTTTATGCGCTCAGCCCTGAAGCCGAGCTTGCATTTGTCAAGCAGGGACAGATCTGCATTTGCAAGAGCTTCGGGATCCGGAAAACTGAAATATCCTTCTTCGAGCTCCTGTCCGAAAAACTGGCTCAGAAGGCAGATCCTTTTCTGAATTGTGGGGATGCTTGAAGCTGTTGCGAGCATGTAAGAAATCAGGCATTCCCAGGGGTCCTGTCTGATAAGATGCAGACCTCTGTATTTGCTGATCGCCCTGTTTATCAAAAGGTCTTTGTTTATGCTTTCATAGATCGAAGGCAGGTTGTCATCCAGCCGGAAATAATGAGATAAAAATTCTGGCGGAAGTTTGGAATTGACAAGCAGTTCCCCGCTGTCTTCCTCCTGAGAAAGCCGGATAACCTGGTCTCCGACAACTCCTGTCCACCAGTCCCCATCCTGTTTCCAGCGGAAAACCTGTCCGCAATCGAGGGTATAGTTCAGGTTAAAGATTTCGGGCTTAAGCCTGTACATCCAGTTCAAGCCCCCTTAGAAAAGTTCCTGCAGTTAGCGTGTCCCCGAGCCCCACGGTAGTTAGAGGAGATTTGCAGAGCAGTGTAGGGAGTATGCAGATTATGTAGCCTTCCATTAGAGCAAAAGCGCCCTGCCCACAGGGTTCTCCGCCGAATGCTTCAAGGAAAAGCCGCACCTGCTGCCTTCCAAACAGGCTCTCCTGAAGTTTTGAAGCTTCCTTTTCTACAAATTCCCGCCCTTCGAGCTTGCCTGAAGCCGCATATGCTCCAGCACACCTGAGCCCGAAGCCTATGGCTTCAAGATTTTTTTCGGCTGCTTTTAACAGGGAAGAGCTTTCTTTATCTTCCCATTTTCCTGAAATCCAGGGCTCTTCAGAACTCCCGGACTCCCCGGAAATTCCGGAACCACCAGAGTTTCCGGAATTCGGCTTAAAGGCAGCCAGGACAAACTCCCTTGTGTGAATGAAAAGTTTGCCGAGCCCATGTCGGGAAGCAAGTTTACAGGCTGCCATTCCTACAGCTTCGGCTTCCATACGCAAAATCTCTTCAGCCGGAATTCCGTGCAGGTTGTGAAGCATTGCAAGCTCGTCCTCGTTCATTCCGATGCTGTCTGATGTCCCGGCAAACTTTAGAAAGACAGCATTTGCAATTTCCCTGCTTGCAAAATGCCCGAATTCTACGTGGACCCTGAGCTTATCGTTCTTTGCCTTCCAGGCCTTGAGCCGGGAAAAAGAATTATCAAGGACCTCTTTGTAGGTGCTGCCGTCAGGATAGGTCTCAAGCAGAAGGTGAAAACCTGAAATCAGTGCTCCGTCCATCTCTCCGGCATGCTTCAGGGCATAGCTCTCAAAGGCAGGACTGGTAAAGAGCCTGAAATTTAAGTGGTCGCAGGTTGCTATGAAACGGTTTTCCCTCGGAGCCCTGACCTCAGTGCCGTAAAGGGAAAAGGTTTCGCCTTCGGAGAAATCAAAAACAAAATGTATGGGGTCCTGGTTGCTGAAAGAAGAAGGAGAAAAAGAGGAAGAGATGTAATTTCCAGGCCCGGCATCCGGTTTTTCATCTGTTTGCAGGTGGGCATCCGGGAAATATACTGCTTTTTCGGAGAATAGAGAAAGCTGGGTCTTTGAAGGAACTGCAACATTCGGGACTACTCTCGAAGCCCCGAGTTCGGAAAGGGCATTTGCCATTATCCCGGCGTTTCCGCCCATCCTTACAAGGGATTTATCAAAATAACGGTTCTTCAGAAACTCAAATACAGCCTGCTCAAAAACAAGCCATTCGGCTCCGCACCCGTTTTTCATACAATAGGCGAGCCCTGCCGCAAAATCGGCTTCCGAAAGGATTTTTCCGGGAGGATTTTCTATTTTTTCAAGGATTTCGGTCCTTTCAAAAGTACTCAGCAGCTCCGAGATTTCGGCTCCGCTTATCCGGTATACGGAATCTATGTTTACATTATAACCGCAAAGTATGTTCATCTAACCGGTTCCTGTAGATTCAAATGGAAAAGCAGCCTCTTTTTCAGGCATTCAGATTGGGAATTTTTCGATCCATTACAAGACGAGGCAGATAGAAAATCTGCCTCATGAGGCTTATTTTAGAGAATTTATTTGTAGAGAATTTTGTATAGAGAATTTATTTTTAGGGAATTTATTTTTAGGGAATTTATTTTTAGGGAATTTATTTTTAGAGAGTTTTGTTTAGAGAACTTTCAGAGAATTTATTTTCCTGCCTGTTTTTGTTTCATCTTCGCAAGCATGGCAGCAAAAGCGCCTGCTGAAATCGTATCTCCTATCCCTACCGTAGCTTTAGGCCTGTCTACTACCTTGGAAGGGATAAGAATAGCATCATGGTCCGGCCCGTAGATATATCCGTACTCAAACTCATCCGAACTGCAGAGCTTTCTTCCTGTGCAGTAAAGCTTGAAGTTTTCGAGATCTTCTAACCCTTTAACTGAGACAGGCACTTCCAGCCCGGCTTCGGCTTCCGTAAGGTTCTCGATATTTCCATTGAGGGCCTGGGCAGCTGCCAGAACCGAGGAAAAGAGCAGGGCGTCCCTCTGTTCTTTCAGGGTTAGAGGGTGGCCTTTTGCCAGGATGCAGATGTAAAAGCCAAGAGAGTGCACATGGACTCTCTCAAGGTCCAGGTCCTTCATGAGCTGGACAGCCCCCTGGTAGAGGGACATAATCCCGTTTTCTCCTTTCTTGATCACGGAATATGATAGTTCCTCATATCCCAGCACGTTCAGGGCATTTGCCACCTCCACGGTGTCAAGGCCCAGGGAATGGACATGCCTGGCAACAATTTCCGTAAGGATGGCTTTTCTTATCAGCCGGTTCTGGATGGATGTAAGTTCCACATGAATGCGGAGTTCGGGGTTCAGGGACTTCAGCTTTTCAATAACCTTTACGGAATGTTCAACATAATCTTTATAGGTGGACCCGTCCTCATATTCTTCTTTTATCATCTGATACCCGGAAAGCATTGCCCCGTCAACCGGGAGGAGGGAGTCAAGGTGTTCGTAAATCTGTTTATCCATATCCAGGCGGAGCCATTTTGGGCGGGAGGAAATGATCAGGCGGTTATCCCTCGGTACCTTGAAAGTGCTCCCGGCGCAGGTCACATTCAGGTCTTTGGAATATTCAAAGATCCAGTTAACCTTTGAGCCGGTCCCGGGCTTGAAGGCCTCTCCCGGGGGCTTCAGGAAGACTTTTCCATTTTCCACCATAGGGTGCAGGAGATTACCCGTAGCTGCAAAGTATTCTGCCTGTTCCTCAGAAAGCCAGGGAACATAAGCTACCACCTTTTTCAGCTCTAACCGGGCAAGGAGATTTGAAATAATCCCTGCCTGGCCGCCCATGCGGGCATAGTCAAAACCCAGGTGCTCCTTCAGCCATTCATGAGTATCTGCGGTATATGCAGGCACTTCTGCGGCTTTCCCTTCCCGCATGGAAATGAGCAAGCGGGCAACAAAGTCCAGAGGTTCTGCAATCTCTCTAGGGTATACCGCAACCCTGTCCTGAATTTCAGCCTCATCAAAAAGCCCGACAAGCTTTGACAGGTCTTCTTCAGTCAGGTGCCTGATAGCATCGATATTGCTGTTATAAGCTACAAACATCCCGTCCAGATAAGGAAGTGCTTCTTTTGCATCGTAAAACGCTTCTTTGTGACGCTGTTCCCATTCTTCTATGTCCACTTACGTAAACCCCCTGGGAATAAAACAAAGTATCCGGAATTAAGAAGTTTAATTGACCTTGAATAAAGGAAAATAAAGGGAAATGAATCAAAATAAAGGAAAATAAAGGAAAGTAAATCAGGGTTTTTGAGTACCCGGGATTATCCTGCTTATATTTTCCCTATTTCCCATTTTACGTTTATTTTATTTAACTTTGTGCAGATTGGAGACCTGAGGGCAGGTCAGGTTGATATGAATTCGAAATCGTGCTGTATGTTTTACATAATCTGGAAAGGCTGATCTGAATTCAGCATCATGTAGTATATTCTGCATTAATCCTTACATAGTCGTAAGTCAGGTCGCAGCCCCAGGCAGTTGCGGACTCCACTCCCATTCCAAAGTCAAGGGTAATGATAATTTCCTCATTTGCCATTATCTTTTTCAGGAGCGCAAGATCTGAAGCCCTGGAAATTTCTCCGGACTTCACAAGTTCGACTTCTTCTCCCCCTCCTGAGAAAGATAGGGAAAGCCTTTCCTGCTCAAGTTCGGCACCCGAGTATCCGGCAGCAGCTACAACCCTGCCCCAGTTGGGGTCCTTCCCGAAGATTGCGGACTTGACCAGAGGTGAGCGTACAATAGATTTTGCAGCAAGCCTGGCGTCTTCATAAGTTTTTGCGCCTATGACCCTGGCTTCGATAAGTTTCGTGGCTCCTTCCCCATCCTTTGCCATCTTTTTTGCAAGGTCCGTGAACACGTAAATCAGCCCATCCTCAAACTCGTCGAGGCACTCCATACAGGGCTTGACTCCGGACTTGCAGGTGGAGGTGAAAAGCGCCATATCATTCGTGCTTGTATCGCCGTCGACAACAACCATGTTGAAGGTTTTATCCACAGCTTTCCTGAGAGCCGCATCAAGGACATCTGCAGGCACTTTTGCATCGGTGTATGCAAAGCAGAGCATGGTCCCCATATTGGGCTCGATCATGCCCGAACCTTTTGCAATTGCCCCTATCCTGACCCCGCAGTCGAGTTCCACAGCCGCCTCTTTTAAGGTTTTATCAGTGGTCATAATCGCCTTTGCAGCTGCCCGGCTGCATTCAGGGGAACTGCCAAGCCCCTCAAGGACTTCAGGGAGATGTTCCCTGATCCAGGAAACGTCAAGCTTTCTGCCAATCACCCCAGTTGAGGCAACGGCAACAGTATCGGGATCGAGGTCAAGTTTTTCAGCGAGCGTAGAAGCCATTTCTATAGCATCCAGGAACCCATCATCGCCTGTAAAAGCATTGGCATTCCCGCTATTTGCAATTATAGCCGAAAGCCTCTGCTCGGTTTCGATCAGTTTTTTGCTCAGAATAACCGGAGCTGCAACCACCTTATTCTTTGTAAAAACACCTGCTGCAGGGCCTTCCGCAAGGATGACCGCAATTCCCATTTTTCCGGGTTTTATCCCGTTTGCAGTTACGCCCCTTACTGCACATATTCCACCCTCGATTTGCTTCATGAAAACACTCCTCATTCAAAGCTTTGCAAGGCCTTCAATAATATCTCCGCGCGTGACAATTCCAACCACATGGTCATTTTCCATGACCGGAAGCCTGTTGATCCTGTGCCTGACCATAAGTTCGGAGGCTTCTTCAACAGATGCTTCTGAAGAGATTGTGTGCACGTCCTTTGTCATCATCTCTTCAACCTTTGTAGAACCAACATCAGAAAGCATTTTTTTAGTTTCTTCCCAGCTAAGGAGTTCCCTTATTGGGACCTCTATGACTTCAAAAGGGCTTGGAAGCCAGAGGTTTCCTTTTTCTGGAATTACGAGTAGCTCGAGCAGGTCAGCCTCACTTACTATCCCTACAAGCTGTCCATCTTCAAGGACAGGAGCTCCACTGATATTGTTTTCCTTCAGGACTTTTGCAGCTTCCCGGACTGTATTGTCAGGCTTGCAGAAGACAACGTCAGAATTCATGACATCTTTTACTTTCATCGGACTACCCCAGAGATAAATTCCATTCTTTATTTTAATCCGTCACCAGTTATATGTTCTCGCCTGTTCTACCTTTACGGCGCTACCGCAGGTAGCCAGAGCCCGCGAGTCTCAGCCAGTCCGAACATAAGGTTCATGTTCTGGATAGCCTGCCCTGATGCGCCTTTGACAAGATTATCGATTGCCGAGAGCACTACAACCCTGTTATTTTCTTTATCTGCCTCAAAACCTATGTCACAGAAGTTAGATCCCCTGACCGCAGTAAGGGAAGGGACTCCTCCCGGAAGCCGGACAAAGGGTTTGCCCCTGTAAAACTCCTCATAAATCCCCTGCACATCTTCAGTAGAAAGAGGCTCTTTCGTAAAGAGATGAGCAGTTGTAAAGATCCCCCTGACGGATGGGATCACATGGGGAGTGAAGCTGATGTTCTTGAGCTTTCCGTCCAGTCTTGTCAATTCCTGGAAAATCTCAGCCCTGTGCCTGTGGGCTGTAAGCTTATACGGAATAATGTTTTCAGCGAGGTTCGGATAATGAGAGGTTGCCGTAGGCGAAATCCCGGCCCCTGAAATCCCTGTTTTGGAATCAAAGACTGCAATATCGATTAACCCTGCTGCCGCAAGAGGGGCTGCTGCAAGGGTTGCTCCGGTAGGAAAACAGCCCGGATTTGCCACAAGCTCTTCCTTTGCAGCTTCAGGGTGAAGTTCTACCAGTCCGTAAACTGTTTTCCTGGGGTCTTTGTGCTCCATTCCATAAATTTTTTCAAATACCGGGATATCAAGCCTGTAGTCTGCACTGAGATCGATCACCTTTGTGCTGCCGTCGAGCAGTTCAGGCACATAATTCATAGCAGTCCCGTGAGGCACCGCCACGAACACAACATCACAGCGCTCCCGGATTTCTTCGGGATCCGGATTTTCATACTTTAAGTCCAGAAAACCTTCGAGGTGCCTATGGGTGCTTGTTACGGGTTTTCCTGCAAGACTCCGCGAAGTTGCCAGCTCAAGCCTGACATCGGGGTGGTTTACCAGTAAGCGGAGGAGTTCTCCTCCTGTATATCCGGAAGCTCCTATAATTCCTGCCTTAATCATAAGTACTCACTGCCAGTGTAATGTCAATACAAGATAATTAAGCTTGTTATCGAAAAAACCAGAGAGATGGCTCTAAGGGCTGTTGACCGGGGAAAAGAATACACTCATAAAGGTAATTCCGGCTTTATAACCATCTGCCTTTTGACCTCAAGTTCACGCTTTGCAATAAGGGCACCGCTTTCGTAATCAACCACTTTTACAGAAACCCTATCTCCAGGCTCCAGTTTCATTGCAGGCAGCTCCTCACTCTTATTCAGATCAAGAGTTCTGATTTCACCGACTCCAAGGGTGCCCAGTGCAGAGTCATTGAGCGGGTATGAAGTCCCATTAATATCCATAATAACAGATAGTGAAGAACTGTCGAAAAATAGATGATCTCCCCCATCATGTTTGAACTCAAGTGAACTGCCATCATCCGAAAAATAAACAGTAAGTTTTGCTGCTGGTGACCCTTTGTGGAAGGAATCCGCATATCCCGAAAAAATAACTGCTGAAACGAGGCCTGCTAGAATGAAAACAATTGCAATTGAAAGTGCCGTCCCGATAACAGGAGCGGTTCCTTTTTCATCTGAAAACGCGACTACGGAAAAATTTTTGGTCATCATATTACCCCCTGAATAGAAAAATCGTACAAATAATATTAAGACAGTGTAGTTTAAATTTCTAGATATATAAGTTTATTCCAAACAGTTCCGGGCAGGTTCATATCAGCTTCAATCAAGAGCAAAGATATGAAAAACCTGTAGTAAAAGGCAAACTATTTTACCTTTATCAACCTTATTTCCTGCAAGAAAATTCTTATAAGTGCTGACTTCCGGAGTGACAGGAGGAAAGAAACTTGAGCAAAAAAAAGATAATATACCTTGCAGGCCCACTCTTCACGCATGCCGAACTCGAATACAACCTGAAATTGAAGGATATGCTGCTCAACAATGGCTTTTCCGTTTTTTTGCCCCAGGAAGATGCAGAAGATGCGGCACAGGAGCGCGAAAGACAGAACCAGGAATGTATCTTCAGGAAATGCGTGGAAGGTGTGGATACCTCAGACCTTGTTGTCGCAATCCTTGACGGGGTGGACGTGGACTCCGGGACAGCCTGGGAGATAGGCTATGCCTATGCAAAAGGAAAACCTGTTATAGGACTCAGGACTGATTTCAGGGAGCTTTCGGACGGAATCGTGAACCTGATGGTGGAAATGGCCATCGTTTCCCTGGCAAAAGATGAAGAAGAATTGCTGAAAGTAACGGAAAAATTCCGATAATTTATTTCTTTTTTATTGTATGTTTATAACCGGGTGCACATCTGAGTTGTCTTATTTGTCTCATTTATCTTATTTGTCTCATTTATCTTATTTGTCTCATTTATCTTATTTGTCTCATTTATCTTATTTGTCTCATTTATCTTATTTGTCTCATTTATCTTATTTGTCTCATTTGTTTCCCAATTTGTCTTCCCGGTTTACCATTAAAGGTAAGTCCCTTTGCCGTTTTCTAAAATCATTTCGCAAAAAAAGAGAGGGATAAAGCCTGTGAACTGAGTCTTAAAAATAACCTTTAGGTTTACAGATAACTCACAAATAGTCGTTTTTATTTTATATATATTATCCCTCAAATGAGATAATTATTAAAAAAGATTCAACGTCCGTAGCCATAAAATATAATGATTATTAATTTGAAAAATGTATATATGGCAGGCCCGACATATTATGTATAGGAGGTTAAGAAAATGACCTTTCCAAAAGGATACACTTTCACAAAGGTGAAGACATCACACGGGCCCGAGATGTACGTGACCCGGTTTGGGAAACTGGTAAAGGTTGTACCCTGCAACCCGCAGGTGAAAATATCCGAAAGATATGCAAGTAACTTGATCAGGCAGATCGAGTCAGATTAAAAGATAAGAATCAAAGATAAGAAATTATCCGAAAATAAATTATCCGACTTTTTCTTTTTGACTCGGACCATTTTCTTCAAAGCCCTTTTTCGGCCGAACCACTTTCGGTTCATTCTTTTCTGCATAACTGACACATAATGTACCGATCCTTTTTTCAACACCATCCTGTAACCTGAATTCTCCAGTCTGGCACTTATTAAACTGAATAAACTGAATAAACTGAACTTTCCACGTGGAATCTGTTAACCGGATACTTTTCCAGCAGGAGCCTCTGAACCGGAGATGAGGATGTAGCCTGAGAAATTAACACATCGCCCAATAGATTCCACCATCCAAGATATAAGGATATAATTTTAATTTTATATCAATAAAATAATCCTAACAAAAGAGAGGAATCGGATAAATTGATCAGAACTTACAGGGAAACAGACCTTGAAGAGATGGTAAGGATCTGGTACGATGCATCCATCATTGCCCACCCCTTTATGCCAGCTTCTTTCTGGGCTTCTTATAAATCCGCAATGAAGGAAAAGTACCTGCCTCTTGCAGAAAATTATGTTTTTGAACAGGAAGGAAAGATTACAGGCTTTATTTCGCTTGCCGGAGAGAGGGTATGTGCCCTCTTCGTAGCTCCCGAAGCGCAGGGGAGAGGAACAGGGAAAGCTCTTCTCGAGTACGCAAAAGCCCTGAAAGGTAGGCTTTCCCTTAAGGTCTACAGGGATAACAAAAAAGCTATCCTCTTTTATGAAAAGAGCGGGCTTAGAGCAGCCGGGGAAGAGGTTGATGAGCATACGGGCTGCTACCAGATTTTGATGGAGTGGGAATAAAGTTCCAATCCGGGGCTTCAAGACTTTGATGTATGAAGGCTTTGATGCATGTTCAGTTTTAAGGGCACTTACTGAACACAATGGAGTGTCACGAAAGAGAAGAAGGAAGAAAAAAGAAAGAGAAGAAGGAAGAAAAAAGAAAGAGAAGAAGAAAGAAAAAGAAAGTAAAGAAGGAAGGAAGGAAGGAAGGAAGGCAAGGAGTAAAGGAGAGAAAAGCGATGGACCATGAAACTGGAGATAGATCCATTAAAGGGGGAGAAGATTCACTTTTCCGGCATCTTGCACCCGATACGCCGGAAGTAAAGAAGATAAAAAGCCTGCAGGGTATAGAGTATGAATACGCCGAGCATATAGGAATAACAGAATATTCAATTGCCAGGCATTTTTGCGAGGCTGACAGAAAAATAAAGGATAGGGATGCAGTATCGGCATTAAAGAATATCAGAAAAAACGACAACAAAGATGTTTCTTTTTTTAAACAGGACCTTGAAAAAGAAATTGTCAAAAACCTGATAGAACTCCTTAAAGAAAAACCAGTTGCCCACCATGAATTGAAGCTGGTAATAGACTACGTTTTAGAGATTATCGAGAACAGATCATGGATGGAAGATGAACAGGCATACATAAAGTGGGTAGCTTACGTCATGAACCTATTCACAGAAGAAGAGAATGAAGAGTATGAGAAGAGCATAAAACAGCTTGCTGCTAAACTGGGTTTGTCCGATAAACACGCGGAACTCATTCTCATGAAAGGGGACGAGGAAGATTATTTCGAATTTGTAGAGGAATATGGAGAAGAAAATGAAGTAGAGGAAAGGGATGAAAGAGAAGAGCTGACCGAAGAAGAGATGATGGCAGAAGTAGAAAGCAGGTTCCTTTCAATGGAAGACCCTGAAAAATTCGATTTCCTGCTGGAAAACGGCCCGGAGTTTTACGAACTTACAGGACTTTACATCTCCGAACTGTCAGAAAATGGTGAATTTGGGAAGATTCAGGAACTTTACACCAAACTCACTGAGAAATACGACGACTTCATTTACCTGTACGTTTTCATGGGAGCAACCTACCTTGAAATGGACCCTGCCCTTGCAAAATCCTATTTTGAACAGGCACTAAGAGCCCTCGATAAACTCAATGACCTTTCGGACTCCACAAAAGAAAGATTAAGAGCAAACTTCCTCGCCCTGATCGAGAAAATAAATTGATTACAAACGGGGCTGGGTATAAGGATCCGGATATAAACAGGTGAAAAGCCGGACAGCTTTTTTATCCGAAGGTCTTTTCATGAGGGAAACCTGCCAGATAAACCTTTTTCGTCAAGAAGATTTTATTTACTGCCTGAGAAGAAGTATTTTGTCTTAAAATGCAGAAGTAACTGATAGGTCACTACACTCTGTAAATTGCACTCTGTAAAGCGTAGAATATTGCTACACCAAACACTGCTCATAATCAGCAATATTATAACAGTTCACGGATTATCCTAAGCCATCATAAGCCATCATTACAGTGTTGATCATCAATGGCAAAAAACACAGCAAGCTCAAACGGCGCAAACCTCGGTTTTGAAGAAAAACTCTGGCAGACAGCGGATAAGCTCAGAAACAACATGGACGCAGCGGAGTACAAACACGTCGTACTCGGCCTGATATTTCTGAAATACATCTCGGATGCTTTTGAAGAGATGCACGAAAAACTACTCTCGGAAGTCGAGGAAGGTGCTGACCCGGAAGACCCGGAAGAATACCTTGCAGAAAACATCTTCTGGGTGCCTCCCGAGGCCCGCTGGAGCCACCTGAAAAGAAGCGCAAAGCAACCCACCATAGGAAAAATTGTGGACGACGCCATGACCGCAATCGAGCGGGACAATAACACCCTGAAAGGCGTGCTTCCGAAGAACTACGCGCGGGAAGGGCTTGACAAGCAGCGCCTGGGCGAGCTGATCGACCTTGTGGGCACAATCGGCCTCGGGGATAAGGAGAGCCGCAGTAAAGACGTGCTCGGCAGGGTCTACGAATATTTCCTCGGCATGTTTGCAGATGCAGAAGGCAAGCGCGGCGGCCAGTTCTACACCCCAAGGAGCATAGTCCGGGTCCTTGTAGAGATGATAGAACCCTATCGCGGCCGAATTTATGACCCCTGCTGCGGCTCGGGGGGGATGTTTGTCCAGAGCGAGAAATTCATTGAAGCCCACGACGGACGCCTTGAAAACATCTCCGTTTCCGGCCAGGAATCAAACCAGACCACCTGGCGCCTCTGCAAAATGAACCTCGCTATCCGCGGCATAGACAACGACGGAATCAAATGGGGCGACACTTTCCATAACGACCTGCACAAAGACCTGAAAGCCGATTTCATCCTCTCAAACCCACCTTTCAACGATTCCGACTGGAAAGGCGAACTCCTGGCTGAAGACGCCCGCTGGAAATTCGGATTACCACCCAGAGGCAACGCAAACTTCGCCTGGGTCCAGCACTACATTCACCATCTCTCCTCCCCGACCGGAATTGCAGGCTTCGTCCTGGCGAACGGCTCAATGTCTTCAAATACCTCCGGTGAAGGCGAGATCCGGAAAAATATCATCGAAGCCGACCTTGTTGACTGTATGATAGCCCTTCCCGGCCAGCTCTTTTACAACACCGCAATTCCAGCCTGCCTCTGGTTCCTGGCTCGCGACAAGAAGAACAGCGGTTTCCGCGACCGGCGCGGAGAAGTCCTCTTTATTGACGCCCGGAACATGGGAGTTTTGCGGGACCGCACCCACCGCGAACTTACAGATGAAGAAGTCCGGAAGATTGCCGACACCTACCATGCCTGGCGCGGGGAAAAAGTAGAATGTGGAAAATACGAAGATGTCCCCGGCTTCTGTAAAGCTGCAACCCTCGAAGAGATCAAAAAGCACGATTATATCCTGACACCCGGCCGTTATGTGGGTTTAGAAGAAGCTGAAGAAGACGATGAAGACAACTTTGAAATGAAAATGAAAGATCTGACTGCTGGACTTTCGGAGCAGTTTAGGAAGTCGGAAGAATTGGAGAGGAAAATCAAGAAAAGTCTGGAAGGTCTTGGATATAAATTTTGATTTCAAGCCTAATGAATCTAAAATTCTTAAGCTGAAATGAATAATACCGATATTTCCAAAAGCATAGATTTCTATAAACAACTTTCTCACTGCAAAAAAGAAAACAAAAAAGGATTAATCCAAAATCACATTAAAAAATAACTGAATTAACTAACAAAAACCCTGGAATTAAAAGTAGATGGGAAGTGAAAAAAATTATCGACTTATGTAAATTATTCATTTATTTTGATACAAATAATCTAAGGTCAATATCTGACAAAGAAGTAGTTTACAACAAATTTGAATTAAGCAATGGGTTTTATCGAATAGAAAATTACTTGAAAAGGACGTCTCTCTCAAACAATGTGACACTTGCAATTTCTGAAATTGTACTCATGGAACTTATTGAACAAAAAATAAATCAATATAATTCCGACAAAGAAAATTATTATAAACTTAAAGAAACGGTCAAAACAAAATATGAGAAGCTTAAAGAAATGGACGAAAAAATTTCGATGTTAACTCAATCAAAATATATTGAAGGATTTGAATTAAAAGTCAAAGATTATTCTTTCGATTGCCCATCTGCAATTTCAGAAATGGCAAAAGAGTATATTTCAAAAAAGGAAATTGAAATTGTAAAAGTTCCTGAGGAAACGCCTATCAAAGCAACTATTTTTGACAGCATGATTAAAAGGGCCATTCGAAAACAGTATCCTTTCCAAAAATATAATTCAAATGGAAAGAATTTCTCAGATGCCGGATTCAAAGATGTTTTAATTTGGGAATCACTCTTAAATTATAATGGGATAAAAACATATGATGAAGTTATCTTTGTAACAGGTGATAATGTTTTTATCAATTGTATAAGTGAATTCAATGAACTAGTGTCTTAGAAACTTAATTATGGTGCATAATATTTAGACATTTTCTCATCAGCAACTTTTCTCGTAAACTTCCAGTTGATCTTATTTTCATG
>NZ_JJQL01000076.1:0-60284 GCF_000979975.1 Methanosarcina sp. 1.H.A.2.2 | reverse complement strand
GAAATGAACATGAAAATAAGATCAACTGGAAGTTTACGAGAAAAGTTGCTGATGAGAAAATGTCTAAATATTATGCACCATAATTAAGTTTCTAAGACAGTAGTTTCCGTCCAGGATTTTTTCAATGGCTGTGTATGGCACTCCTTGCAGGATATATGAGAGGAGGTGAAGTGCCATGTTCCTTGCAACCTTCTTTTTTACAGCAGTGCAGAATTCTCCGGGAGCCATGCGCATGAGCCTTGCAAGTCGTTCAGCTCCTATTCGGGAGGCTTCTTCGTTCCAGGCGGTATAATTTCCGAGCACATGCAAAGCATCGGTTGGCGTAAAGCCAATTGCCTGGACAAGGCGCTTTTTAATAAGGGAGTCCAGGGTCTGAGGATGAAGGTCTTTTCTGAGAAGGGTTTTGATTTCATGCACGGAAACCGGTTCTTCTCCGATTGCTCCGCGCACTTCGGCTTCGGCTTTGCTCAGTTCGCCTGCCGGGTAGCCTGACCTGACAAAAAACTTTGTGGGCTGGATGTTTTCCCCCAGGTCTTCTCTGGAAGGCATGGGTGTCCTTTTCAGGTTATTCAGAAACCCCTGATACTTCACTGCAGCTACTGCGAGGGGTATGACTCTCCTTGGCCCGAGGAAAAGTTCTCTGTTCACGGTCCAGATATGGCTGTCTCCGCCTGTAGCTGTTGTCTCCATCCTGATTGCCCGGATCCTTGTTTTCCAGCCGCCAACAACTGCTCCTTCATCGCTCAGGTCAGGGACTCCCATACAGATTGAGGAGATATCGGTACTTGTTCCTCCCACATCCACAACCGCGCAGGTCTTCAGCCCTGAAAGGTAAGAGGCACCTACGAGGCTTGCTGCAGGGCCTGAAAATATAGTTTCGATTGGTTTTTGCAGGGCATCTTTTATCCCCACCACCGAACCGTCACATTTGAGCATAAGGAGCTGTGCATTAATTCCCCGTATTCTTATATCTGTAATAATGGACTGTACAAACTGCCTTGTTATGGGGATCAGCTGGGCATTCAGGAAAGCTGTAACCGCCCTTTCGTAGGCTCCCAGTTCCTGTGAGAGTTCATGCCCACAAACCGCAGGCAGCCCTGTTAACTTAAGTATGGAGTCTCTTGCTTCAAGCTCATGTTCAGGGTTACGTGTGCTGAAATAGGAAGATATGGCAAAAGCTGATACTTTGTCCTTCACGCTCAGCGCAAATTTCTCGATGGCTTCAAGCTCCAGGGGAAAAACCTCTTCTCCGTTGTGGTTGTGTCCCCCTCTGGCAAAGAGCACGTGCCCTGTTGGCAGTTCTTTTTCAAGAGGGTGGTCCCCTATGAGGATCAGGGCTACGGGAAAACCGGTCCCTTCAAGTATGGTATTTGTGGACAGCGTGGTGGAGACCGAAACCAGCTTTACGTTTTCAAGATATCCCGGATTAAGCCCATCAACTACATTTTTGATGCCGGCAAGAGGATCGGGATAGGTCGTCAGGGCTTTATTTGAGTCTATAATTTCTCCATCCGAGTCCCTTACGAGCACCGCATCGGTGTAAGTGCCCCCCGCATCAATCCCAAGGCTGTAATGCATGATGAAAATGACTCCTTTTTATATTTGTTTTTAATATTGGGTTTATTGCAATTTGATAATTAAGTGCAATAAATTGGCTATGTTAAAGCTGATTATAATTTAGGTATACCGAACATCAGATAAAAGGAATTGCTTGTCACTGTGAACATTAAATTCAGAGATAGAAAGCGATTTTTTATTTTTACCCTGAGAAATTCGGAGAAATCCGGGTTTGAAAATGGAGTTCCAGGTAAAATTGATTTGGATGAAAAATTGGACGTACTCTTTTTAGGAAAACAATTAATTACCTTAGTTTCTGAAACGTAGAGAAATAATCTTCAATTAGATCGTGAGTGAAAGGGGATCCTGCTGTTATGACTCCTGCAAAACCTACCCAGAACGCTACTCCTCATCTTCCAGAGGATTACGATGCCCGGATATCCGGCATTCTTCCTTACTACTCGTCTTTTCATCAGGAAACTATCAACTTCATCAAATCGCTGCCATTCAGCCCGAAGGTATGGATGGATGCCGGCTGTGGAACAGGGTCCCTGGTAAATAAGGCAATTGAGGAATTTCCCAATACAAAATTCCTTTTACTTGATCCTTCGGAAGGTATGCTGGGCCAGGCAAAGGAAAAACTATCATCCCGCCCTGCCGGAAGGCTGGAATTTCTGAGAGCTTCACCTACCCAGGAATTCTCTCCGGACTCTCAGGAATTAGAGGAAAAACCGGATGTTATAACTGCTATACAGTGCCATCACTACCTTAGCCGCGAGGGCAGGGCAAAAGCCATCAGCGTGTGTTATAATCTGCTACAAGAAAGTGGAGTTTACGTCACCTTCGAGAACATCAGGCCGCTGACAGAAGATGGCATCACCATAGGAAAACGATACTGGGGCAACTTTCAGTTAGCTCACGGCAGGAGTGAGGAAGAAGTAGAGAGGTATCTTGAGCGTTTTGATACTGAGTATTTTCCCCTAACTGTTGAAGAACATTTGAAGCTGCTGAGAGAAACAGGATTCAAGACCGTGGAGTTGTTCTGGTATTCTTACATGCAGGCTGGTTTTTACTGTATTAAATAATGCTATTTATTTGCTACACAGACTTGTGGTTATTTGTTAACCGAATACAAATCCACCGGAGAAAAACGCAAAATCCTGTTTTATAATTTTGTGCGGTTTGAGCCCATAGATTTCTGAACCCGGTTTTACGGAGTTAGAAGGCTACTTTTATCAAAGTCCATTTGGATTGCATACAATGCCCGAATTTAGAATAAAAAAGCGAAGAAAAAATAAATTCTGGCAGTTTGCTTACACATCCACCTTGTTGAACCTCCAGAGTGACGTGGCTAACATTGTAAGGGCGAAGAACAGAAGGCCCAGGAAAGATATGCTGATATCAGCTGGTGTATACATATAGTGAATACCCATTACAGAGAAGTTATCTCCTAAAGCAAAGTAGCGGATTCCGTTTGCCAGAAGTGTCAGCGGGTTAAACATTGAGAGAAACCTGAGGACAGCAGGGAAGGCATCAACGGGATATAACGCATTGCTTACGAAGAACAGGGGCATACTGAGCAGGGTAAGAATAGACTGCATTCCTTCCGGGTTCTCAATTGTGATTGCAATCGAACCTGAGAGGAAAAGGAAACCCAAAGTGAAAATTCCTACAAGTAAAAAGATGCCTGCGATTGCAATAAGAGTTTCAGTAATTGTATATCCCAAAAAGAAATCCATTCCTATCAGTTTTCCGAATCCTATTATCATGGCAGTTTGAATAAATGCTTTTGTTACGCCGGAAAGCCCGACCCCCAGAATGATGTGAAATCTGGGTGTCGGACTTGCGAGAGTTTCCCTTAGCAGGCTATATTTTTTGTCAAACATAAGAGAAGTCCCACCAAAAAGGCTGCTGAACAGCACATCCATGGCAATTATTCCTGCTCCCATATAGGAAAGGTAATCAACATTCTGTACCCCTTCGATGGGCGGGATCATAGAGGTCAGTTGGTCAAAACTCTCTGACATTGCAAGCCCGAAAAATGCCAGCCACATCACAGGCTGGATTAATGAACTGATGAGCATCGATTTGAATCTGAAAAACTTCAGCATATCTCTCCAGTATATGGCACGAAATTCAAAATTCATTCAGAGACCCCCATTGGTTCTATTCCTTCATATTTTTCCTGTGGTTCTCCTTCCCTCAAGCCATGCCCGGTGTAGTGAACAAAAACATCATCCATTGAAGGCTTTTTGATGTTTATGGTTGTAATCTCTATTCCTGCCTGTCTGATCTTTTCTATAATTTGGGGAAGTACGTGAGTAACATCTTCCCCAATCATGACTCTCAGAGACTTTGTATCTTCGGTTACGGTTTTTACCGCCCCAATTGCCCTTAAAATCTCTGCAACAGTTTTATTATCGCCGGTTTCCAGGTAAATAAGGTCTTTACCAAGTTTATTCTTTAATTCATTTGCAGTTCCGGTTACGATTATTTTTCCGTGGTCAATTATGCTGATCCTGTCACTGAGCTGATCGGCTTCTTCCATATAGTGGGTGGTCAGGAATATCGTAGTGCCTTCTCTCTTAATCTCTCTCAAATACTCCCACATCCTCATTCTTGTCTGGATGTCAAACCCTATTGTCGGCTCATCCAGGAAAAGAACTGCAGGTTTTGTCATCAATCCCCTTGCAAGCTCAAGTCTCCTCTTCATACCACCACTCAGATCTTTTGCCAGGGTATCCCTTTTATTCTCCAGCTCTGTTAGCTTTAAAAGCTCTTCAATGCGTGCTTTTCTTTCTTTTTTTGGCATCGAATAGATCTTACCGTGGTATTCCAGATTTTCACATACAGTCATTTCATGATCAAGGCAAAGCATCTGAAAAACAATGCCTATTGACTTTCTTACGGATTTTGATTCCCTTGCCACATCATACCCGTTAACTCTGGCTTCTCCTTTCTGGATCTTCCGAAGCGTTGTAAGAATATTAATCACAGTACTCTTGCCAGCTCCGTTTGGACCAAGAAATGAGAATATTTCCCCCTCTTTTACAGTAAAACTGATATTATCAACGGCTTTTACAGAGCCATATGAGTGCTCAAGACTATCTACTTCTATGACATTTGCAGTCATCTCTAAATCAACCCCCTTCCCCCTGCTGTATTAAACGTACCCCATCACTCTGACTGACCCCAAATTTTGAGTGATAAGTGATTCAGGATATTTGTTGAATCAATTAAGTTCGGATAAATATCAAGATAGTTTTACACGAGTAGTTGTATCTCAGATGGCTTATATAACTAGGAAATATAGATTCGAAACTATCTTCTCATAAGCTCTTTGTTTTCTGTTTTCAATGCCTGAGAGATACCTCAGATCCTGTTTAATCTTTCTTTCTTTCGTTAATTAAATGGCCAATAACTTTCCCGAGTTTGTTTTTTCAAAATTAATTTTTTTCATAACAATTTTTATTCAATGCGGATTATAAATACGAAATAGATATCTTTATATAAGATCATGACCCGCCAAAAACCGGTAAACTTCTTTTGAATCAACTGAGAAATTCTGGACTCTGAAATTAGAATGAAATTTGAGAAACTGCTCTTAAACAAATCCGATAACAATTACTTTAAAGTTCATGAAAGTTCCAGAATAATTTAGACCGAAATTCCATTGTATCCCGTATCGTGGTCTGCTTCTTGTTTTATACTTATTCTCTTGTAACCAACTCAGGCACTTACAGTTATGCGGTAACCTAATTCTAGTACTGAAATAATTGAACTAGAGCCTGATTATTAATCTCATGCCGGTCCAAAAATCCAGCTATGATTATATTTTTAAGTCAGATGCATAAGCAGCTTGTATTTAATTACCAAAATAATGATAACTATCCAGCCTGGGTAAAACAACGTCAATAGTCATCTTCATTACGATTCAATGGGCAAACTTCAGTGAGCTTATTTTCTTTAATTGTTGGCGATAGATTCGGTTTTTCTTTTTTCATTAGTTAGTTACCAGATGTGTCTATTACGTCTAAATCGACATCAAACAACTGATTTTTGGTGGGCTGGATAGTTGCCAAATTATGAATTAAATACCTTAGCGAAATCTTTAAATATCTAAAAGTAGACAAGCACTTACCGGTAGCCGGCCAAATACAGGGAGGCAAAAGAACAGTATGTTGAAAAATATACAAAAAATAGGGAAATTACTGATAATTATTTGTATGATACTTATAGCGCTGTCCTCACCGGCATTTGCTTCAACGGCAGAGGAAAATGCAGAAGCTATTGAAGGATTACAAACTTCACTTACATTCGTATGGCTACTTCTGGCAAGCGGACTGGTATTCTTCATGCACGCAGGTTTCTCTCTGGTAGAAACCGGGCTTACGAGAAGTAAAAATACGGCTAATATCCTGATGAAAAACTTCATGACGGTAATTCTCGGGATCCTGATCTACTGGGCTGTAGGCTGGGGAGTAATGTATGGAGCTGACGCAGCAGGACTTGTAGGAACGAACCAGTTCTTCCTTGCAGGTGCGGACAATGCAACGTGGAACTCCTGGTTCTTCCAGATGGTTTTCGCAGCCACGGGAGCTACCATAGTTTCGGGAGCAATGGCTGAGAGGACTAACTTCAAGGCATACCTTGTATATTGCATCCTGATGGTAGCTGTAATCTACCCTGTGTATGGTCACTGGGTATGGAGCGGCTCTGACCTTGCCCTCCTGAGCGGAGCCGAAAGCCCGATCGTAAAAGCAATCGGAGTAGCTCATCATGACTTCGCCGGTTCCGGAGTTGTGCATTCAATTGGAGGATATTCAGCTCTTGCAGGTGTGCTTCTGGTGGGTGCAAGGATAGGTAAATTCAGAGATGGAAAAGCTGTGCCTATTCCGGGTCACAACCTTACCTTTGCTTTCCTGGGAACTCTTATCCTTGCACTCGGATGGATAGGATTCAACGGTGGAAGTACCCTTAGTGGAAACGATGCTTACATGAACCTTGTAATAGCCAACACCTTCCTGGCAGGTGCTGCCGGCGCAGTCGTGACCATGGCTATCACCTGGATGACGACCGGAAAACCAGATCCTTCGCTGAGTGCAAACGGGCTTCTTGGCGGGCTTGTAGCAATTACTGCTCCCTGTGGTTCGGTCTCAAACTGGGCAGCTCTGTTAATCGGGGCCATTGCCGGAGTAATTATCTATGCCGGTGTCATGTTCAATGAAAACAGACTAAAACTGGACGATCCTGTAGGTGCAATTGCTGTACACGGATACTGTGGAAGCTGGGGACTGATTTCGGTCGGGCTTTTCTCTATAGGAATTGGAAACGGAATCCTTGCAGACGCTTCGTACGCTGCTGCAGTTCCCGGACTCTTCTACGGAGGAGGAATCAGCTTGCTTCTGATCCAGCTGGTAGCAGTTATAGCAACCATTGTCTGGGGCTTCGGGCTCTCGTTCATTATCTTCAAGATCCTCGATGCCGTAATAGGACTTCGGGTATCTGCAGAAGAAGAAATTATGGGTCTGGATATTTGCGAACACGGAATCAGAGCATACCCTGAGTACCTGATGAGGGAGGAATAACATGGCTAAAATATGCAAGGTAGAAGCGATCATAAAACCCCTGAAACTGCATCAGGTAAAGGATGCCCTGGAAGAGGCCGGTTTTCCAAGCCTGACAGTTATCGATGTTAAAGGGCGTGGCCAGCAAAAAGGGATCGTGCAGCAATGGAGAGGCAAAAAATACTGCGTGGACCTTCTTCCAAAAACCAAAGTCGAAGTAGTTGTGGCGGAAGATAAGGTCGAAGAAATCATACAGTTGATCCAGAGCACGGCCTATACTGGAGAAATAGGAGATGGAAAAATCTTCGTAATACCTATTGAAACCGTAGTCCGGATAAGAACCGGAGAACGGAATGGAGATGCTCTTTAACCAGGCACCTCTTTTTTTCCATTTTAACCTAATTAATTCTCAAATACTGAAACGATTCAAGGAATAAGGCAAGATACCATGATGACCGAATTCAAATCCGAAACTCCTACCTTTGAGATTCCCCGCGGATACAGCATGCCTGTAATTAATTTATATTTCTGGGTAGGACTGGTTTCCGCAATCCTGCTAAGAGGTATAATCATAGCTGACCACTACAGTGTTTTCTGGGGAAAGGCAATATGGTATCTTGGAGTCGCAGGTTACCTCTGGTTCTTCACACACAGATACCATATTGCAAAACGAAGGTTTAGTGTGGTTAAAGACCTGAGCCTGCTTGAAAAGGTAAGGGCCAGACAGAAACTTTCAGAAAAAGATCTTGAAGGAATGGAATATCTGCTATGGAGCCTTTCCGTATCAAAAGAGCGTGCAAATTACCTTGTAATTTCAGTGTTCTCAGTAATAGCAATTGCCCTGTCCCTGAGCCTTGACCTGGGAATCCTGAAACTCTGAAAAAGAGTTTCCTAACTCTGAAAAAGATTTTCCTAACTCTGAAAAAGATTTTCCTTACACAGGAATCTTTCAATACTTTTTTCGTAACTATACCCTGAATAATTACCTTTTTTATAATCGTTACCTTTTTTAAATCGTAATCTCGCAGAGAGTAAGGGTTTAGGCAAGGATTAAATTAAAAGAATTTGAAGAGGAACCTCTTACCCCCATAAAAGATTCCTCCTATGGCGAACGAAGAAGGTCCAAAACTCCGTTTCACCACAATTCATCGCGATTTCTGATTTTTGTCCATTCCCATTTGTCTTTAGTATTCATTCCTGACATCCATAATAGTTATGGAAGAAATTCAGCCTTAAGAGTATATCACCAGGCCTTAGAATTGCGAATTATTCCATAATTGAAAGTCATGCATGAGATATGAAGTATGACCCCCGTCAACCTCAGTCACGTATGCTTGGCTTAATTGTCAGGTAGAAAGTAATATTGAAACCACTGATATATAAAATTCACCGATATTTGTAATCATTGATCATGAACTATCGGAAGAAAATTAGAGGTAAATAGCAGGAAAAAGGTCAAGCAGAAATTAGAAAAAAGTGTCTTGAAACCCAATTTTATCTAAATAAATTTAAGTTTTGAAAATTTATAAAAAAGAAAATTAATTATATAAAATTAAAGAGAAGGGAGGAATCGGATTTTATTTTTTCCCGAGTTCCTTTGAGCGTTCACTTGCCCTTATAACGGCATTCATAAAGGCAGCCCTTATTCCGGCTTCTTCAAGTGCGTGAACCCCCTGAATAGTAGTTCCGGCAGGAGAGGTAACCATATCTTTGAGTTCTCCGGGGTGCATGCCTGTTTCAAGCACCATTTTTGCGGCTCCGAGCACAGTCTGGGCTGCAAGAGCAAGGGCGCTCTTTCTATCCATCCCCTCAAGGACAGCCCCATCAGCCATTGCTTCAATAACCGGGAAAATGAACGCAGGTCCGCTGCCCGAAAGCCCTGTAACTGCATCCATCAGAGATTCCGGCACCTGGACGGCTGTGCCAACCGCAGAAAAGATCTCAAGGGCAGCTTTCAGATCATCAGGAGTGGCATTCTTTCCTGGGGAAATTCCTGAAGCAGCTTCAGAAACTGTCGCTGCTATGTTTGGCATCACGCGCACAACCCGAGTGCCTTCGAGGAGAGCAGCTTCGTAGGTGGAGATAGGTACTCCTGCAGCAATTGATATTAAGAGTTTTTCTGAAGTTATATCATTCCTCATATTTGCGAGCACCGAGCCCAGGGTCTGGGGTTTTACTGCAAGGATAAGAATATCCGAATCCCGGACGATATCAGCGTTGTTCGTTGACACCCTGATTCCCAGTTTTGCCTGCAGCTCTTTCAAAAAGGGCTCGTATACATCACTTGCACCTATATTTTCAGGCTTTACGATTCCGGCTTTAATGATGCCCTGCATGAGAGCAGAGCCCATTTTTCCTGCTCCTATGAATCCTATTTTTTGATCTGTCATATATGAAATCTCCTTATTTCCAGAAAATAATTGTAAATTAACTTTAAATTTGAAATGAACTGCTTCCGAAGCTCACCTGCAAGAGGTTAATTTCAAAGCATACCTGCATTTATTGCCTGTTGAAGCTTCGGAAACTCAATAGCACCGGTTAGACTCCCCGGATCGATAATACTGTTTCCAGGACCAGAGGAGATCCGGGAAATCTTCCTGAGCCCTATGGATTTAGTTTAACTCTTCCAGTATGCCGATATTTTCTTTCTTTATAACATTATCATAATTATTATGGCCCAGAATATTTTCAATTTGATCTGTGTGGGCTCCTTTGATTTTGATAAGTTCTTCGGAGTTATAGTCTGTGATTCCTTTTGCAAAGACCCTGCCTTCACACTCGAGTTTCACGACGTCTCCCCTATCAAAAGTTCCCTCAATACCCACAATGCCTGCCGGAAGGAGGCTGTTTTTTCCCAGAACAGCAGCTTTCGCCCCGGCGTCCACACGGACAGTTCCTGAGGCCCTGGCAAGAATAATCCAGCGGGCGCGGTTTTTCTGAATATGCCTTTCAGCAAGGAAGAGAGTTCCGATATCTTCTCCGGAGAGAATCTTCAGGATAATATCCTCTATTTCACTGTTTGCGATTACGACATAGCAGCCTGCCATGCTGCAGATCTTTGCAGCTTTTATCTTGGTCCGCATTCCCCCCACACCCTTGAAGCTTGTAGGGTCACCCCCGTAGCTCTCAATTTCAGGTGTGATCTTTTTTACGAGGGTCAGCAGTCTTGCATCACTATGCGTTTTTGGGTTCTTGTCAAAGAGGCCGTCAATGTCCGAAAGGATGATCAGTAGATCGGCATCAATTTTGCTTGCAACCATTGCAGAGAGTTTGTCATTGTCCCCGAATATTGCTTCAATCTCGTTTGTACAGGTACAGTCGTTTTCGTTTATTATCGGGACGACACCATACTCCAGAAGGGTTGAAATGCTGTTTCTCAGGTTAAGGTAGGTTACGCGATCGGAATAGAATTCGTAGGTAAGAAGTATCTGGGCTACTTTCATCCCGTACCTGGAAAAAGCCTTGATCCAGTCCTGCATCAGTATGCTCTGCCCCACAGCTGCAGCTGCCTGTCTTATAGGGATCTCACGGGGTTTAGGGGCTATGCCCATCTCGTTAAGCCCGACGCCTATTGCTCCCGAACTTACAAGGATTACTTCTTTTCCCTGTTTTCGCAGCTCGGATACCTGAGCTGCGATGCTTTCCATGAAGGCCGGGTCAATGTTGCAGTTTTCCTTTGTATGGTCACAGCCTTTTCTGGTGATCGAAGAAGTTCCAATCTTAATAACGATTTTATTAACATCACGGAAGAATTGTTCTCTATCTGTCAATGGAAGTGCCTCTTAAGGTTATTTGGAAAATGGCTGCAGACGATCTCAGCCGCAGCCGGGATTTCCGGTTTTTGCACTTAACCTGCGCTGGTATTTCAATTCAAATATATAAACATATCATAAATATTCAAGGATGTATTAATTCACATCCTTGAACTTAAGGTCAAGCTTCCTGTGAGTATAAGGTTTTGCGTTTTCTCCTGCATAGTCGGCAACAACCTGACCTTTACCCATAAGAATATACTTGTAAATCAGCAGCCCTTCCATGCCAACAGGTCCACGGGAGTGAATCTTGTTCGTACTGATTCCTACCTCCGCGCCTTTTCCATAACGGTAGCCGTCCGCAAAACGGGTAGAGGCGTTCACCATAACGCTTGAAGAGTCAACAAGCCCTATGAACTCTTTCCTTCTGGAAGCATTTTCCGTGATTATTCCATCGGTGTGGTGGGAGCCGAAGGTGTTTATATGGCCAATTGCTTCTTTTATGGTATCTACGAGCTTTATTGAAAGGATAAGGTCGTTATATTCAAGACTCCAGTCCTCTTCGGTAGCCCTTGAGAGAGGAGAAAGCCCCTTTTCTGCAAGCAGAGAATAGCTGTCCTCGTCACAGCGCAGTTGCACTCCGGCCTCTATGTACATTTCTGCCATCTTCGGGAGGAAAGCTTCCGCAATCCCGCGGTTTATAAGAAGAGTTTCAATAGCGTTGCATACTGCAGGGTACTGGACCTTAGCATCAAAACAGACCTTCCAGGCTGTGTCCAGATCTGCAAACTCATCTACATAGATATGGCAGATCCCGCTTGTGTGCCCGAGTACCGGGATTTTTGTATTATCCTGAATGAACTTGACAAACTCATTGGAGCCTCTGGGGATCAGGAGATCTACATACGCATCAAGGCTCAGAAGGCTCATGATCTCTTCTCTGGTTTCCATTAGCTGGAAGGCTCCTTTCGGCATACCCTCGGTGGATTCTATGGCTTTTACAAGAATTTCGAAAATTGTGCGGTTTGACTCCCTGGCTTCACTTCCGCCTTTGAAAATAGTTGCATTTCCGCTCTTCAGACAAAGAGACATTACCTGAGGCACCACATCAGGCCGGGATTCAAAAATTACTCCTATCAGGCCTATAGGGCAGCTAACCTGATAGAGGACCAGATCATTGTCCAGTTCGAGTGTGGAAAGAGTATCCCCTACAGGGTCTTTGAGCCTTATTACATCCCTGATTCCTGCGATCATCCCGTCGACCTTTGAGTCAGTGACCTTAAGCCTATCTACAAGGGCCTGGGTGAGCTTCCCGGCGGTTTTTAGTCCGGCTGCATATTCAAGGTCCTTTAAATTTGCCTCAAGGATAGATTTTCTTTCTCTATCCAGAGCTTCTGCCATAGCCTCAAGAGCCCTGTTTTTTACCTCTTCGCTTACATCGGAAAGCTCAATTGAAGCTTTTTTTGCCTTAATCACTTTAGTTTCAATATCTTTAGCCATATATTCACCGTCTTTATGTAATAACCCTGAACGCTTCAACAGGATAAGCTGGTAACATGCTCTTTAACCGAATCCAATTTATTGAACCAGACTTACCGGGTCAAAGATCTACTTAAGATATAATACTTAAAATGTAATTTATTGAGATTATAAGAGGAAGAACTAAATCAATAGAATATTTGATTTTTTTTTCATGCATGAAGATGAAAAAAGAATCAAGAGAGTCCTATGATAAATATTTTTGTATGCCGTCTCGGTATATGATATGGCAAGGTTCTAAATAAAAGATACCATTTAGCGAAGTAATTTTTGGTCCCTGTGACAGAATCAAATAGTTCTGTTTATATCATTCTTCTTTTATTCAATTTATAACGATATTTATGGGGTTTATATAAATCCGCTTGAAGCTGGAATATTTCCTGATTTCATAATTAGCCCGGAGAAATATCTCCATTCATGCTGAAATTGGGAATTAAAAAATGTAGTTTACAGGACCAACAAGAGAATCTTATATTACTAAAAATAAAAAAACTCGTTTCTTAAATAACTCAACTAAATAGGATTTAAGGTAAAGTTCTCCTGTTATCAAAATATTATTTCAAAACGAATATATATACGATGCATATAACTATAGAATATGCGGCTTCATTTCATGGAAGCGCATACGATATCTTGAAAAAAGAAATTGTAGAACCCCCTGTAATTTTTGAGCATATTTTGCAAAGAAAGAAGGCGGACAAATATTAAGGCCTCGAAACTGGCCATTTTTAACATTATTATTTAACATTATTATATATGATGAGGATGCCATATCCGCCTGGAAAATCATGGTCATCCACTAAGCCGTTTCATAAACAAAGTTTATTATAGGGGTAGATCTATATCGAAATGGGGATAACTTCAGTTGATTGGTGGTGTGTAAAAAATGAAATCATTCGCGTTAGTCCGGGCAGACGACTCGGATAAAGTAAAAATAGCATTACATGACCTAGAACGATACGGACATATTCAATTTTCAGCGACTCCGAAATGTATTGAACCAAACTATGCTGATGAGCTTCTTGTAAATGTAATGGGTGTATCACTCAAGTCAAAATGCAACTCTGCAGCCCTTGTGGAGTTGAATAATCACGCTGGAGCGGCTATTAGCAGGTTGAAGAAAATTCATCCCCCTGCGCATATAATTATTATCAGTCCAAGGCATAAAATGTTTGAAGAGCTGGCTGGCAAATTTCAAAAATATCCGGAATTTGACAGGACATTCAATCATCAAAAAAACCCGCAAAGTATGGATTTGATTCCGGATAACGCAGAATCATCCAATCCAATGCATAAAGAATAATACTTCCTCTTTTTAAGGCTAGAATACAAATTAACTTTTATTTTTTTCTTTTTCTGAAATAGGTCGAGAAAAAGGAAACTCTCTTTTTTATATAGCTGATTTTTTGCAGACTTATATAGCTGATTTTTTGCAGAATTATATAGCTGATTTTTTGCAGGATTTTTGTCCAGGTTCTATTCCATCTAATTATTATTTTTATTATACAGTTTTCCCTTTCAGATCAGTTTTCCCCTTTTTGATTGGTTCATACTTTTGGAGTGTTCAGGCGGTCCATTAGTTTCGAGTCTCATATTTCATATTCCTGATTGAAAGATGAGCCCGTCTTTGACCTTAGCTTGGAAATGTAAGTATACAGGCTTTCCACATCTTTAATTTCTTTCTGCGTTAATAGTTTCAGTTTATTCCGGATCTGGAGTTCAGGCTTTACTCCAAAGTTATCAAAGTATTCTGAAAGTTTGGCGGCAAGCAGGTCACCTCTCCGATCCCAGTCCGTGAGTATGATTATCTCGCAGCCGAGTTTCGCGATTCTCTCTGAAAAATTAAAAAGAGATTGGTGGGTTGCAAGTTCAAAGCTGCCTTCAATACCGAGTCGCTTCATGGAAATAATATCTCTTTTTCCTTCAACAATAATCACTGCCCCTCTTTCAGAGTGCTCTGAAAGTTCTGCGATCAGTTCTTCTATCCTTTCCAGCCGTTTTCTGTATATTTCAATATCAGTCACGTTACTCTGCAACCTTTTTCGTTAAACAATAGGTATAATTTGAAAGCCGTTTCCCGCAGTCCTGTCTTTATCCTTTTAAAAGGGCTCCAAAAACCGAAACTGCCCGTTGATAGGAAACCCCTTTTACCAGTAAGGACTTCTTGCTGCTTGTAGCTCCGCTGTTTATCTGGATATCCGAACTGCTGATCCCGAAGAGTTTGGCGAGGCTCTCAATAAGTTGTTCATTTGCTTTTCCTTTCTGGGCGTTTTTTGTAAGTTTTACTTCGATTCTCTTGCGCCATTCATTATAGCCGCTGGGGACGGAAAGTGACCTGGAACCCGGGGTAACTTCAATATCAATAATAATACCGGAATCCAGAGCTTTTATTGCCTCTTCGAAGGACATATGTGTCATCATTTTGAATGTATATATATAAATGAGTAACTAGACAACTGACAAATGGTCGCAATAATCATCGATCAATAAAAATAGCCCGAAACGAATTAAGCTATAATCAAAAACGGGCTGAAAGACAGCCGGAATCAGCTAATTAAGGAATGATAAAATTCAGCTAATTAAGGAATGATAAAATATAACTTCAAATTTTCAGTTCGGGAATTGCTCTATAGTTCCATTTCCCCAAATAATCATTCTTGGCAACAAAAATCCTTGGCATTATATTTGAATCGTTCCTAAATATGCATTTCTAAATTATGTGCTAAAGTTATTAAAAGTGAGTTTTATGAAAATAGATTTGTGTAAATATGAGTTTTATAAAAATGGATTTTAGATTTGTGTAAATATGAGTTTTATAAAAATGGATTTGTGTAAATATAAGTTTTATAAAAATAGATTCGTGTAAAATAGTGCTGTAGCCCGGACGCACTAACTCCGAAAGTTCATCCTCTGGTTTTCCGCAGTCCCTTTCAGTTACCCTCGTGCCGAGCAGTGTCACACTATTGATGTACCGCATTGGGGTTGTCTATACACTCATAGTTAGGATTTACCATTATCTCATGCAAGGACCTATACAATGCGACATGTGACTATATATATTTCCTAACTTATAAATATGCCGGTAAGAATGACCCTCGTCATGCATATATAATTGAGGACAACCGCTTAAAATATAAGAATAAATATTCTGGCATTTCCCAATCAGAGAAAAATGTACGGGCAGCACAAAAGGAGCATAAGGAAAAGTTATATATGATGTATATGTTTGGTCTTTCATTAATTGAGCACAGGCGTTTGATGAGCAGCAGGGGTGCGTATATATGTACGGCACTGAACAGATAATTCCCGGAACAATCATTGCAGGTCCCGAACTGGATCCCATAGTTGGGTACATCTGTGTACGAAACGGGATTATCACGGAAATTGGAGAAGAGCACACATATTCTGCAAATATAATAGCGCCCTGTTTTGTCAATGCCCACACCCATCTCGGAGATTCAGTTTGCAAAGACCCTCCCCTGGGAAACACTACCGGTTTTCGGGTAAAGAGAGACCTTGATTCCCTGGTAAAGCCGCCGGATGGACTAAAACACAGAATTCTCAGGGAAACTTCTTATAAAACACTTATCGAGTACATTAGAAAGTCTCTATTAGATATGATTGCGACAGGGACCTGTGCTTTTGCGGATTTTAGAGAAGGGGGGGTTGTAGGAATTGCAGCCCTGAATAAAGCTCTTGAGGGGTTGGAATTGCATTCCCTTATATTTGGTAGACCCACAGAACCTCAGCTTCCTCTGGGAGTGGTGCTTGCCGAAGTAAGAAGGGTTTTATTGAATTCCGATGGGCTTGGAATGAGCGGAGCAAATGATCTCAATATGGAACTCTTGCAGGAGATTATAGCCTGCACACGAGATCGAAAAAAGCTCTTTGCAATTCATGCAGGGGAAAAGAGCAGAAGTGACATTGAAAAAGCCCTCTCTCTGGAGCCCGACTTGTTGATCCATCTAACACAAGCCACAAAAAAAGACCTTGATGAAGTCGCTCAGACAGAAGTTCCAGTTGTTGTCTGCCCGAGATCAAACTTCGTAACAGGAGTAGGAATGGCACCGATAGCTGAAATGCTAGAGGCTGGAATTCGGGTGGCAGCAGGTACAGACAATGTAATGTTAAACTCTGTAAATATGTTTGCTGAAATGGAATTTATGTCCAAAGTCTTTTCGATCGAAGATAGGCAAGTATTTAAAATTTGCACACTTAATGGTTCTTTTGTAATGGGGCCAGACTCCACGGGGTCGATAGAAAAGGGGAATAAAGCTAATTTGATGGTCCTGAATGGGAGTTCAAATAATCTGGCCGGGATAAAGGACCCTATAAGTGGAATCACAAAAAGGGCAAGACCTGACGATATATTAGCGGTGCTTCATTCGTAAAGCAAATGGAGAGCGAGACATGACGAGCGAATTTTACCGGAACATAGTAATTGCAACAGACGGATCTGAGAATACCAAGAAGGCAATTTCTTACGGAATTGAGATTGCAAAACTCAGTGGGGCTACGGTTCACGCACTTTACGTAGTGGACACATCTTCTTTTTCGTCAATACCAATGGATGCCGGATGGGAAGCAATGTACGAAATCCTGAAAAAAGAGGGGGAAAAGGCAGTCTCTGAAGTGAAGAGACAAGGAGAGATTGCAGGCGTGGATGTAAATGAGGTACTTGAGGAAGGGCACCCGAGTAATGCGATTCTTGAGTTCGCAGAGAATAACAATGCTGACCTGGTAATTATGGGGACACTTGGAAAAACCGGGCTTGACAGATTCCTCATGGGAAGCGTTGCAGAAAAGGTGGTCAGAGGCTCAAAAGTTCCGGTAATGGTCGTTCGTAGTGTAGAAACAAGCTGATATTGCTATCAACTGGAAGCCTTTTGAAGAAGAAGTGATAAACAAAAAAATCCAGGATTCAGAGGACAACACAGGTGTAAATCATATGCCAAAAAACATCTTCATAGAAGATATAATGGTAAGGGACGTCGCATGCGCGACCTTGCCAGGTTCCAGGGACGAGGTTCTTAAAATTCTTAAGAATAAACATATATCGGGAGTCCCGGTACTCAAGGATTCCAAAGTAGTAGGAATCGTGACCCGGACAAACCTGTTACAAAACCCTGAAGAAGAACAGCTGGCCCTTCTTATGACACGAGATCCGATCACCATATCCCCTGGATCGGACCTGCAGACGGCCGCACGCCTGCTTCTGCAGCACGGTATCAGAAGACTTCCGGTCGTCGATGGTGGAAAACTTGTGGGACTTGTTACGGTTGCAGATGTCGTGGGCACAATTGCGGATATGAATATCGATATTCCTATCAAGGACTATGTGGAAAAGGAAGTAGTTGCAATCTACAGTGAAACGCCTTTACCTGTTGTAGCCAGGATCATGGAACTTGCCAGTGTCAAAGCCGTTCCGGTGCTCGATGCTGCCCTGGAACTCATAGGGATAATCTCGGACAGGGACGTTATCTCTGCAAGTGTTATTGAAGACAGTGTGGAGATGTCTGATATGTCCGCAGGCCAGGATGATGATGCGTGGACCTGGGAGTCAATGCGGGATACCATGAGCATCTACTACAGCGTTTCCAGGATCAAGGTTCCAAATCTGATTGGAAGTGATGTCATGATCCGGGAACCGATCACAGCTACCTACATTGCATCTGTCAGTGACTGCGCAAGAAAAATGAAACGTAACAGGATCGACCAGATACCAATCATTAATTCAAACCGCAAACTTCAGGGCCTCTTAAGAGACCACGATCTCCTGAAGCCCCTGATTGAATCGGAATAAACCAGGTTGAAATGCCGGACTGAAAACAGTTTTGAGCCAGGTCAGAAATAGTTCAAGCTCCTGCTCAAACTTATTTCAGTCTAAAAATAAAAACAACCTGAAAAATCCGGAAAGAAAAACAGACTTAAAGTAAAGTGCCAGGTCTATTCCATAATTCTAATGCTGAAAGGCTACTTTTAGACAAAGTGCCTCTCAATTTAATACTTTTTTCAGGAGCCATAACATGGACAGACCCTTCATTTTTATAAACTCTGCTATGTCAGCTGACGGCAAGCTCTCAACAAAAGAGAGGAAGCAAGTAAAGATCTCCGGAAAACTCGATTTTGAGCGAGTGGATGAACTCAGAGCTCAGGCAGATGCAATCATGGTAGGGATAGGAACCGTACTTGCCGATGATCCCAGCTTGACTGTAAAATCTCTTGAAAGGAAAGCCGCCAGAAAAATCGCCGGAAAAAACGAAAATCCGGTAAGGATTATTGTGGACAGTGCCGCAAGAACTCCTCTGGATGCCGATATATTCAAAAAAGGAGACGGGCTCAGGATAATTGCTGTTTCAAATTCAGCCTCTGCAGATAATATCAAAAGCCTCGAAGAAAAAGCTCTGGTCATTAAAACAGGAGCCCTTAAAGTTGACCTTGGAGAGCTGGCGGCAAAATTAAAGGAAATGGGCATAAACACCCTCATGGTCGAAGGAGGCGCGACCCTGAACTGGGGTATGCTCTCTGCAGGCCTTGTTGATGAGGTCTATACTTTCGTTGGAAACCTCATCATAGGAGGAAAAACAGCCCCGACTTTTACGGATGGGGAAGGTTTCACAGAAGCCGAACTCTTTGGACTTGAATTGCTTTCGGCTGAAAAAATTGAAGAAGGTATACTTCTTAAGTGGAAGGTTAAAGGTAAAAGAAACTGAAATTTTCCTTCCTTTCTTTTCCTTTTTTCTTCTCTTACTATTTTATCAAAAGTCTGTCTTTTTTATCTAAAAATGAACTTTTTAGCCATTTTTATTTGGCATGAAAGTAATGTGATTTGAAAAGTACTTTCATTTCTTTGTGCCTGTTATTTTGAAGAATTTCATGTTTGTTTTTTTAAATTCTATTACCTTGACGAGCTCGTTCCCCGGATTAAAGCAGTTCCGCTGGTTACCTGTCCGATTCATACCTGAGTTTTTTCATTTCAAGCCCGCTGCTGCAGTATACAAAAACTTCCAGTTCGCATTCCCCTTTAAGGAATTCCCGCATTCTGCGGTCATATATACTCTGGACGTGTTTTAAGTGGTTCTTCCTGAAATGAGTTCCCACAACTTCGAAAAAGTCAATCATCTGTTTGAGATAAGCTTCTTCATAAACCCTGGTCTCCTTTGCAATTGCTTCACACGTCAAATTGCCGAGTTCTGAATTATAGCTTCCATGCTCGTTTAAGCCGCTTATCTGCCGCCAGTCTACTTTTCCTGTTTCATCGGCTTCCCTGTGAAGCATATGGGGATATACCCTGCAGATTGAAGGGCGGCTCTCATAAATTCTGCACCTCTTATTTTCCAGGAAAATACAGGAACCATCAGGTTTTGTTTTCAGGGCATAGCCTGAAACGTAGAACCTGCCGTTCTGGTCGCAAAACTCGTAATATGGGGCAGGAGTGATGGCATCCGGATCGATTTGCTTTATTATTTCCAGATCTGAATCAAGCAGAAATACATGGTCGTTAAACTCTTTAGTGCAGCAGCGGGCGCAGAGTTCACAGCTGAATCCCAGTTCTTTGATTATGCCGACAAATTCAGAGTCCGGGAAGCTTTTTAAGTCCCTAAGTTCTTCTCGCACTTCGGCAAGCCTGGTTTCAATAGGATTATTTTTTACGGAAATCACCTTTTCAGAAAAGAATAATGAGGCATTTGTACTTTTATTCGTTTATTCCTTCTATTTATCTATTCCTGCTATTCATAAAACCTCAGCAGGAAACCCCAGGGTCTTTAATTAAGGGGTAGTTGACCCTTTTTCTGGTATCATTTAAGGTATCTGTACAGTTTCAAGTGGATCTATACGCATTTTCCAGAGGTCGAATTATTTATATCTTACGCATATCTCCACATTTTATGCCTGGATTTCGGGCAATGTCCATAACATTTAATTACTAGCATTTCTCTCTATAATAAACTCAAGGCTTGATGAAACTCATAATTCCTTACTTTCAGGCTTCAAGGAATATCAAACATTCCAATTAAGATCATTGAGATATCATCGATTTGACAGATCCTCGAATCAAAATACCTTTTTGCTGAAACATTGCGAAAGGAAAAAGCTGCGGCAAACAGCAGTGGTCGGCGATAAGGCAAATATGTTATGTGAATAAATCACTTATAAAATGGATCTATACGCATTTTCCAGAGGTCGAATTATTTATATCTTACGCATATCTCCACATTTTATGCCTGGATTTCGGCCAATGTCCGTAACATTTAATTACTAGCATTTCTCTTTATGATAAACCCAAGGCTTGATGAAACTCATAATTTCTTACTTTCAGGCTTCAAGGAATATCAAACATTCCAATTAAGATCATTGAAATATTACCGATTTGACAGATTCTCGAATCAAAATACCTTTTTGCTGAAACACTGCTGAAGGAAAAAATCCGCGGCAAACAGCAGTGGTCGGCGATAAGGCAAATATGGTATGTGAATAAATCACTTATAAATTTAAGCAAATACAGAATATATTTAAATCAAAATTAACGAGGAATGATAATGGGCAAAACCGGCAGCATTGATTGGGTAAAGGTAAAAGGCAGAAAAGGCAGAGTAATTAAGGTTCCGAAATCGAAAGCTCAGAAAGCACACCCCGGACCTTCACAGCGCTTCACCTCTTCAGGTCATAAAAGGCGCTTCATAAGAAGATCTGCAAAAGCCCTTGTAAAGTGATTTTAAGGGCTTTTCTATTTTACCATTTTTTTTAGTTCTATATTTTAAGTTACTTCATAGTCTTTTTTAAATCCGTTAATCCGGGCTATTTTACTCCAGGTAGCCAGATTTCTAAATGGTGTTTTAAATTCGCTGCTCTAACAGCTGATGCTTTAAACAAATAACTTAAAGCTGAGAAAATACCTGAAACAACCTGGAAGATATCTGAAACAACCATAAAACAATCTTTATAATCTGCCCTAAGTAACCTCTTCCAGGGGATATCTTCAAAATCAAAGCCTGAGGGCAAGATATGCGATGCTTACACCCAGAAGGCAGAGCATAACATTTAGAAAGATATTGAGAAAAAATGAAACGTTTTTCCCATCCTCAAGCAACTTGAAAGTCTCGTAGGCAAAGGTGGAGAAGGTTGTAAAGGAGCCAAGAATTCCTATGTTTAACAGATATACCATGGATTCGGGCTCAGAGGAAAAAGTTAAGAGTGCAAGCACTATGCTACCCAGAAGGTTTACTGTCAGGGTCCCTGCCGGGATATTCCGGATTTTTGGCACGCGGCTTGAAACCGTATAGCGGAGAGATGCCCCTATAAAACCTCCAGTGCCTATTAAAAAGAGTTCTCCGATGCCCGAAACTGGAAACATTTCTCAGATCTCCTTGCTTGAGAGGGCTTTTATAACACTCCTACCGAAGAATACGCCTGTAAGGGTAAGAAAGATATTGGCACTGATATTTCCAAGGGCTGGAATGAAAGGCATGCTGAAAGACTGGACTGCAAATGTGGAAAAAGTTGTAAATGCTCCCATAAACCCTGTGCCAAATGCAATCCTCCCTTTAGGACCTATGAAACCCAGGTACTCAGTGTCGTACATTATCATGCCCAGCATGAAACTCCCAAGTACGTTTACAGATAGGATGCCAAGCTGCCCTTCCACAAGTTCGCAGAGCAAAAATCGACAAACGGCTCCAAGAAAGCCGCCAACTCCTATTAGAAAAATCTTATCCATTTCTTTATCTGGAGAGGGCATTTTTTTCACTTATTTTATCTAAAAATTGGAGTAAGGGACGGTTTTTTCCAGTCCCAATAGCCCGTGGTAGTATAAAATTTTATTCATTTCCAGAGAGTGAAAAAATACAAAAAGCTAGCCGTATCCGTTCTGTATATCAATTTCACTCGACCTGGAAGACATCCATTTCCTTCACTCGATCAGGAAAACATTCACTTCCTGTCCTTCCTCATAGCCTTCCACGTTCTCAGGAACCAGCACGTAACCGTCAGCCTTTGCAACCGAGCTCAGGACTCCTGCCTTTCCCATAAGTGGGTGCACCTTATCGCCTTCAAAAACAACACGGATAAAATTAACATATCCTATTTTCGAACTTATTTTTGCAGCCAGGCGCTTTCTAAGGACAATTTCCGGAACTTCAGGGATCGAACCCAGTTTACGGATCCCGGGTCGGACAAAAAAGTATAGAGCAACAAGCCCGGCAACCGGGTAGCCTGGAAGGCAAACCACAGGAATTTTATCTATAATTCCAAGGGCTGTAGGCTTTCCAGGGCTGACTCCTACACCGTGTATAAGCAGTTTTCCCAGGGATTCGACAACCTCAGGGGAATGGTCTCTTTTACCAACCGAAGTCCCGCCTGAGAGGAGGATCATATCGGCGTCCAGATTTGCTTCCACCGCTTCTTTTATGCTCTCAGGATGGTCAGGCACGATCCCTGTATATCTGGGAATTCCGCCCCACCTGTTCACATAAAGGGCAGTCATAAGCCCGTTGGTCTCAAGCACCATTCCCGGTGGAGGGACTTCTCCGGCAGTCTCACGGCTTACCAGCTCGTCTCCTGTGGGGATAACCGCAACCACCGGTTTTCGGAAAACCTTCACCCTGTCCAGTCCAAGGGATGCAAGTACTGCAGCGTCACAGGGGCGAAGGAGATGCCCCTCCTCAAAAACCAGATCTTCTCTTTTTATGTCCTCTCCAATCTGCCCGACGTTCCTTCCTGGATAAACCTGAGCCCTGATTTCAACCAGGTCCCCGGCTGTAACAGTGTCCTCAACCATTACAACCGCATCGGCTCCTTCCGGCAGTGCGGCTCCGGTATGAACCCACATAGAAGTTCCTTCCTCTATACTGTCGGAAAGCTGTAAGAGCACGGGATTTGCAGGGGAAGCGCCCGGAGTATCGGATGCTCTGACAGCGTATCCGTCCATTGCAGCACGCCTGTAATGAGGGACATCTCTTCCGGAAACTACAGCCTCTGCAAGTACCCTGCCTGCACAGGCTTCAAGTGGTACTTCTTCTGTGTGCCTGAGAGGGGAAATGCTTTCAAGGAAAAGCCGTAAAGCTTCATCAACTGAAGTGCGTTCTTTAAATATTCTGCCCATATACTCGCCCCTTAAAAAAATTAGCCTCCTGAAACGGGAGGTAGAACTCCAATTTCATCCGAGTCCTTTAGAAGAGTATCAAGCCCTTCCAGGTGCCGGACATTGTTTCCGTTGACCAGGACATTAATTGAGCCGCAAAGGACCGGGGTCTCGCCTTTTTCATCACTTTTGTCATCGCTTTTTTCAAAAATAAGGTTTTTTAACTCCGGATGTTTGTCGGTGAGGGATAACAGGACATCAATGACCTTTTCTCCGGAAAGCAGGAGTTCTGGTGTGCCTGCTGCCTCACGCAGATTTGCAAATAACTTAATTTTTACTTCAGCCATGAGGAAGACTATTTCATCCTATTCCTTAAATATACCTATGCCTTATAAGGAACAGCCATCACCGGAAGGTTTGGGAAACAATGCAGCAAAGTCCAGATTCTGACCCCGTAAATTCACCGAAGCTCTCTGATAAAAAGTACAGGCTTTTCGGGCTTCTGATCGTTTTTTTTGCCCTCGCCCTCAGACTATTTGAGCTTGGAGAGAGGGTTTTTCATCATGATGAAAGCGTACACGGCAGTTTTACCCTCAAACTGCTTGAAACCGGGGATTACAGTTATAATCCAGCCTACCACGGTCCCTTTCTTTTCCATTCTACTGCAGCTGTCTTCCATTTCCTGGGAATAAACGATACAACAGCTCGCCTGGTCCCGGTCTTTTTCGGAGTGGCAACTATTCTGTTGCTCTTTTTGCTGAAGAAAGAATTGGGAAAAAGCGGAGTGCTCTGGGCAATGTTTCTGCTTGCATTTTCTCCAAGCATGGTCTACTTCTCAAGGTTCTTCAGAAATGATATGATAATTGTGTTTTGCACTCTGGCTGCTGTTACAGGTGTATTCCGCTATCTCGACAATATTCACAGCTCAAAGCGGTACCCTTACCTTATCCTGACAGCTTCCTCCCTTGCCATTGCCGTAACTGCAAAGGAAAATGCCTACGTTATCATACTTATATTCGGAGCCTATGCCGGGATGGGCTTACTATACTGGATTTATTCCACCTGGAAGAGAGAAAACCTGAGTTTGCAAAAGACCCTCCTCCGCAAAGCTTCGGTACTTTTACCCTTCCTCCCTGAAATTCTTCTTTCAGGGGCTCTCTCCATTTTCATTATAATGTTTTTTTATACAAGCCTTTTCAGGAACGATATTTCCCTTTTCTCAATCGTAGAAAGGGCTTTTACCCACTGGCTGGCAATGCACAGGATAGAGAGGATCGGAGGTCCATTTTATTATTATATCCCCATCCTTTTCAGATACGAGATTCCGGTTATACTCTTTGGGACTGCAGGATTTTTCCATTTTCTGAAAAGTAAAGGTCGAAATGTTCCATTTTTCCTTTTCCTCTGTTACTGGGCATTTACCAGCCTTCTGCTCTATTCCTACCTTCAGGAAAAAGTTCCCTGGCTTGTTGTACATATTGTCCTGCCCGTTGGAATCCTGGCAGGAGCTTATCTGGGAGAACTATTTTCCCGAAATACTGAATCTGTAATGCCGGAACAGGAGCTTCTGGAAGGAAATCTAAGCCCTCTGACAGGGTCGAAACCGTCTTTCCGGGCAAAACATCCCGGAAAAGCCCGTACTTTAACAGCAGGAATTCTGGCGCTCGCCCTGCTAATCTCTCTGGGCCAGTGTATCTCGGTAAATTACTACAGGAGCATGGAGCCGGCAGAGCTGATGACGTATACACAGGCTTCTCCGGATATTCGGGAGCTCATGGAAAAGATAGAAGGTTTAGACCGAAGGCCTGAAAGTCTAAGGCTTTATGTGGTTGACCCGAATAAGTTGTACTGGCCTCTGCCCTGGTACCTGGAGGACTATGAAAAAGTGGGGTATTCTTCAAAACCTCCTGCAAGCAGTAAGTACGATGCTATTATTGTGCCCATGTCCTATGATATGTACAGGGAAATCTCTGCAGAAGAGTACTCCTCTTACAACTTTACCCTGCGCCCCGGGAGGGATTTCACCCTCTATTATAAGAAGAAACTTGAAATGAACGGATAAACCCCATATACAGAGAAGAAAGTGCTGGAGAACACAAATAATATGTAAAAAGGGGAGAGTTCTATAAATGGGGGCTGGTTATGGACAAAATATTCTCTCTGGCAAATAATCTTGCAGGAAGAAACTCCTCTCAAGGAAGCAGCAACGAAGAGAGAGAAGAAAAGGAAAAAAGAAAAGATAAACAGCTGGAAAAGGTTTCTGAAAAGGGAGAAGAATTACCTGATTCGCTTGAAGGGTTTCCGGAAGCTGGTCCTCCATCCGAACAGATCGTCGAAATTTTTGAGCGTTGCCTCTGGATAACAATTAAAGAACTTATGACCAGAGAGGTAGTAACAATCCAGGAAGACACTCCTCTGGAAGAAGTCTTTTCGCTTTTTGGGAAGCTTCCCTACCATACTTTCCCGGTAGTGAATAAGAATAATGAGCTTGTGGGAATTATTGATCTTGATATCGTTCTTGAAATCTTGCTTTTGTGTCTGGTTCCCAGAGCAAAACATACCCCTCTTACAGCTATAAGGTCTCTTGGAGGAAAAGCGGGAGACGTAATGATTACGCATCCTGTGACAATTTCTCTTAACGCTACACTCAAAGACGCTTCGGATCTTATGATGAAGCACAGGTTTGACCGCGTATGCGTCAGCGAAAATGGAAAACTGGCAGGAATTATCTCCAAGAAAGATCTCGTAAAGGAGATTTGTAGAAGAAGAAAGAAGGAAAGAATAGGGGACGAAAAAAGAAAAGGATGAAAGCAGGAAAATTAAATTGAGGGATAAAACAGAGACTAAAGTAGAGGGGATAAATCCGGAAAATTAAATCGAGAGATTAAACGGGGAACAAAACAGAGGGATAAAGCCGGAAACGGAAATTGAGAGATTAAACGGAGAACAAAACAGAGGGATAAAGCTGGAAACGGAAATTGAGATCTAAAAAGCTCTGGATAAGTCCTGAGAAAAAGGAGTTTGGGGTAAAAAAGCAAAGAGTGGGGGACTAACAGCAGTGAGTGCTCTGTTTCAGATACTATTCCTGATTTTCAGTGTGAAAATTCTGGGTGAGGTGGCAGAAAGAGTAGGTGTCCCCTCAGTCATGGGAGAAATTCTGGCAGGTATCTTACTTGGAGTGCTTTTTCTTAACGTAGAAACCGGAGTAATTACTTTCTTTGCCCAGCTTGGGGCTATTTTTCTGCTTTTCACTGCAGGATATAAAGAAGTGAGCTTAAGGGACCTGAAACCTGCAGCGCTGGCTGCCCTTGTTCCTACACTTTTTCAGGTCGCCTTTGCCTTTGCTTTCGGTTTCTGGCTTGGAAAAATCTTTGATTTCAGTTTTCTTCAAAGCCTCTTTATGGCAGTTGCTTTCAGCCCTACAAGCATAGGAGTGGTGCTCAGAGCCCTTATAGACCTGAACTACCTTTCCAGCAGGCCAGGGACAGTAATACTCTCCTCGGCAATCCTGGACGATATTATAGGGATATTTCTGCTCTCTGTGGTGGTTACCTTTTCCCGTTTTCACCGCGTGCCTTCAGTTCTGGGCGTTCTTACGATTGCAGGAAAAATTCTGCTCTTTCTGCTGATTATGTATATCCTCGGAAAGTATCTTTTTCCCAGGCTTTTTGTCTATGCTCAGAAAATGCATGCAAAAGAAGCAGTATTTTCCTTTGTGGTCATGGTAGCCCTTTTTTCTGCCTATCTTGCAGAGTTTTTTGAGCTTCATGCAACAATAGGAGCGTTCATAGGAGGGATCTTAATTTCGGAAATTCCCCTTGCCAAAATCCAGGACGTGCAGAGCAAAGTAGAAGGACTGGCTTACGGGATTTTGATCCCTCTTTTTTTTGCATTTATAGGCCTTTCAATTGACCTGTCCACCCTGGGAAACACAGGCATTTTTGCCCTCCTGGTTGTCCTCTTTGCCCTCTCAGGAAAGCTAATAGGGGGTTTCATAGGGTCAAAAGCCATAGGTTTCGATTTTTATGAAAGCCTTATCTTCGGGATAGGAGTCATGCCCAGGGCAGGGGTAGAACTTGTGGTACTGACCATAGGCAGGGAACTGGAGATTATCAACCAGGAAATATTTTCGGGGATAGTGCTTATGGTGGTTGTATCCATTCTGGTTTCACCTCCGCTTTTGAAGTTTGCGATTAAAACTGAAAGAAAAAAGAAAACCGATGATAGGATAAGGGCCTGACTGCTTAATTCTGGGATTCGGAACAGGGGAATGACTTTTCGGAACAGGGGAATGACTTTTCGGAACAGGGGAATAACTTTTCGGAACAGGGGAATGACTGTTTTTATTCGGAAAAAGGAACATGGACATTACTGCTTGAATCAGAGAGCCGGACAAACTCAATTCACTTTTTGATCAGTGGGCTCTCCTTGCGTTCAGGTACTTTACAATCTCCATCGAGATGAGTGTGGTGGAAGCTAAAGCCAGTATGATTCCCCACTCAGAAAGTGAAAGGGGAACTGTCCCGAAAGCAAATTGAAGGAACGGGACGTAAACCACCATCAACTGCAGAATCACTGTGGTCAGGACAGCGTAGACCAGAGGCTTGTTTGTAAAAAGTCCCAGTGAAAAAACCGAATACCTGTCCGAACGCCAGTTGAAGGCGTTGAACATCTCTGAAAAGACCACAAGTGTGAAGATCATAGTTTGCAGTTTCGAAATGGGAAAACCGCTGTCCAGAGCCCAGACTAAAACTATCAGTGCTTGTGAGGCTATAAGCCCTCCCAGCCCCAGTCCGGCAGCGATTTCACGGCGGGTGATAAGCCCTTCTTCAACGTTCCTCGGCTTCTGTTTCATAAGCCCCCTGTCAGGAGGTTCAACAGAAAGAGCCATAGGAGGGAGACCATCTGTAATCAGATTGATCCACAGGATCTGTACGGCAAGCAAAGGCAGGATCTGCCAGCCCAGAATTGCTATGAGGACGATCAGGACTTCCCCTATATGGGCTGTGAGTCCGTAGGTGATGAAATTTTTGATATTTTTAAATATATTTCGTCCTTCTTCAACTGCCGAGACAATGGACGCAAAGTTATCATCGGTCAGGATCATGCTTGAGGCTTCTTTGCTCACATCAGTGCCTGTAATGCCCATTGCTATGCCCATATCCGAAGCTTTCAGGGCAGGAGCATCATTTACCCCGTCTCCGGTCATCGCCACAACATGGCCCTTCTTTTTTAGAGCTTCTACTACCCTCAGTTTATGGGCAGGGTAGACCCGGGCGTAAACCGAGACCCTTTCAACTTTGTCTTCAAATTCACTCTCTTCAAGGCTGTCAAGTTCAGAACCAGTAAGTGTAAGGTCGTTTTCTTTCAAAATCCTGAGTTCTCGCGCAATTGCAGCTGCTGTAACCTTATGGTCTCCTGTTATCATTACAGTCTTGATGCCGGCATCCTCACAGGTTTTGATTGCAGCTTTCACTTCTTCCCTGGGAGGGTCTCTCATGCCAATTAACCCTGAAAAGACCATGTCTTCTTCGATCTTCTCTACAGGGATTTCCCCGAACGAAACTTTTTCGGGAGAAAAGTTTTCTTCAAGCGGGCGGAAAGAAATGGCCATAACCCGCAGCGCCTGATCAGCAAGCTCCTTAACCTGCTCGGAGATCTCCTGTTCGTGCTCGGGGGTTAAAGCTTTCATTTCGCCGTTGAGGAAAGTCTTCGTACACGAGGCAAGGATGACCTCTGGAGCCCCTTTTGAAAAAGTCACAAGCTCGGAATCAAAAAAGTTACCCGGATTATCCTCCAGTTTATTGAAGGTAGTCATTCTCTTACTTTCGGAAGAGAAAGGGATTTCTCCAAGCCGCGGATATTTCCGGTCAAGCTCGGATTTTTCAAATCCAGCCTTTGCCGCAGCGACCACAAGAGCTGCTTCTGTCGGGTCTCCTGTAATTTTCCATCCGTCTTCTTCTTTATGAAGGTTTGAATCGTTGCAGAGAGCAGCCCCAAGCAAAAGAATCCGAAGATGTGTATTGTCCTCCGGTACTTCTGAATCTCCTTTTTGAAATTTTCCCTCAGGGTTATACCCGTTTCCTGTGACCTTGAGGGTCTGCCCGTTAACATATATCTTTTCAACCGTCATTTTGTTCTGAGTAAGTGTGCCCGTCTTGTCAGAACAGATAACATCTGTAGCACCTAGCGTTTCTACGGAAGGCAGTTTTCTTACAAGGGCATGCCTTTTGACCATGCGCCTTACTCCAAGCCCGAGCCCTACTGTCACAACCGCAGGAAGGGCTTCAGGGATAGCGGCAACTGCAAGCGCAACACCCCAGAGAAACATGTCAAGAGGGGGAAAGCCGGAAAATACACCGAGCACTGCAACAAAAGCTACAATTACAAGAGTTGCCCCGCCAATCAATCTGCCGAATTTATCAAGGCTTTCCTGCAGAGGGGTTCTGGACCTTTCTATTGTCCCGAGAAGCCCGGCAAGTTCTCCAAAAGAGGTTTTCATGCCAGTTGCCGTGACAACAGCCCTTCCTCTTCCATAGGCAACTGCAGTCCCTGCATAGACCATGTTCTTCCTGTCAGCTCCTGGGGTGTCTGCAGGCAGGGAACCGGTAATTTTCTGGACAGGCACGGATTCCCCGGTGAGCGAGGATTCGTCCACTTTAAGGTTGAACTCTTTACTTATCCTGGCATCTGCAGGAATGCGGTCCCCGGTTTGAAGCAGAATAATGTCCCCGGGAACCAGTTCTGTTGAGGGGATTTTTTTTTCGGTCCCATTTCTTATTACAACTGCTTCCGGAGACGTCAGGGATTTGAGAAGCTCAATTGCTTTTTCAGCTCTGTACTCCTGCACAAAACCGAGAACTCCAGCAAGAAAAACCGTAAATAAAATCACTATTGCATCAATGGTTTCCCCAAGTAAAGCCGAAACAATGGAAGCAATTATCAGGATAAATATTAAAATACTTTTAAATTGTGAGAGAAAGAGGCGAAAGACAGAGATTTCTTCTTTTTCTTTAAGTTCGTTTTTCCCATACTCTTCCAGTCTTTTTTCAGCTTCTCCGGAGCTCAGCCCTTCCTCTGATGTCTTCAGCTCCTCAAAAACCGAGCTAATTTTCTGATCGTAGTACAACCCTGACCCTCATCTTTTTGTAACCCGATAGCTCTGCACTCAGTATGTACTGTGCTATAATATAAATGAGTTTAATGTATATATAGCGGTTAGACATATCGATATGCAAAGGGGTAGTTTACGTAATTTGCAGTTCTACAAAACCGTTCCTTGAAAAAAGATGTGGGGTCTATCTATTTCTCTAGAATCTATCTGTTTCTCTATATCGAAATTGCAAGGTTGTAAATGCCAATTCTCAAAAATTGACTTAAAAATTTAACGAACAGAGGGAAAAATATACATGAAGATAGTAATCATCGGAAGCGGACTTGCCGGTTTGTCAGCAGGTTACAGGCTCTGTAAATCTAACGAAGTAATCGTTTTTGAAAAAGATCCGGATATTGGAGGAATGGCAGCAAGCTACTGTCTGGAACACTCCGAAAAAAAATACTTTATTGAAAGGTACTACCACCATATATTCAGGAGCGATTCGGAACTTCTTGCCCTTATAAGGGAACTTGGGCTTGAAAAGCAGATGCTATGGCTGGAAGCAAAAAACGCCTATTTCGTGGATGGTAAGAACTATCCTATGAACACCCCTGTTGAGATCTTACACTTTAGCCCTCTTTCTATTCTTGACCTGGTAAAACTTGGCCTGCTGGTCTTCAGGATAAGACTGATTAAAGACACGGCGCCCTATGATCAAATAAAGGCAAAGGACTGGATCCTCGATACTGCAGGAAAGTCGGTGTATGAAAACTTTTTTGCTCCCCTGATGAAAAGCAAATTCGGAGACAATGCTGAAAACGTTTCTGCTGCCTGGCTAATCGGGCGAGTGAAAATAAGGTCGGATAGGGGAAAAGAAGGAGAGAAACTGGGGTACATGAGAGGAGGTTTTAACTCCCTTATAGAAGCTCTGGCAGGGGAAATAACTGCAAATGGGGGAGAGATTCAAACAACTAAGGAAGTAACGGAAATTGTGATCAAAGGCAATTCCGTACAGGGAGTGGTAGTTGGCGGGGATTTTATAGCCTGCGATGCAGTTATTTCAACTGTAGAACCAATGGCACTGGACGCAATCACCGGAGGCAAGCTTGGAGCCCTGCATAATTCCTTACAAAATATCCGTTATCAAGGGACTGCGTGCGCTTTGATCGGGCTTGACAGAAAGCTTATGGAAGATGGGAATTACTGGTTGAACATAAAAGCCGATGTGCCTTTTGGAGCCGTAATCGAGCACACTAATTATTTGCCTTTTGAAGATTATGGTGAGCATCTGGTCTATGTGACGTCCTATTTCCAGGACGAAAAAAGTGCTCTCTGGACGCAAAAAGAAGAACAGGTCATTGATTCTTATCTGAGAGGGCTCGAAAAAATGTTTCCCGGATTCTCAAGAGAAGAGGTTCACTGGACGAAACTCTACCGTAGAATAGATACCGCTCCTGTATACGAACAGGGATACCTTAAAAATGTGCTTCCTTTTGCTGCAGGCCCATCCGGACTTTACCTTGCAGGTATGTTCTCATCAACCAACTATCCGGAAAGGAGTATGAATGGCTCGGTAAAAGCCGGGTTTGAATCGGCTGAACTGCTGATACAAGAAAAAGGAAATTAAACTCAGGTAAATGCTAAGTTAAAATATTCATTAAGTTTATGGTCTATATCCGGTTGAGGGAGCTATTTCAAATGCTTTTAACTAAAATAATTATCCAGAGCTAAGATCCAAAGCTAAGATCATTTTGACTCAAACAGTAATTCTGATTTGCTGCAGGTCCGAATGACTACTTTCACTCATTTTCAATTTTTCCATAATTGTTCACCAGAAAAGCCTTCGTTTCATCCATTCTGAGTGTATAATCGAGACCGAAGAAATTCCGTTATTACTGAAAATAATTGTCGAACAGCCTGTTTAGGGCGGGGTAGCCGCGTGCAATTTGATTTATCGGTACTTTACAAAGACCTCTTTCCAGGGCCTGGCTGGAGCTCGTGGGCATCTTCGTACTTCAGAACCTCCGGCCCGCCAACTCATGAATCCAGACCTCTTTAATATTTTCACCTCTAAAAAAGATCTCTTTAACCGCGACTCGTATTCACCCTATCCTGTCACGGGCATCCCCCTTTATGTGTTTACCTGTAAGAACCTGAGCCAGGGCTAAAGGTTCTGGCATCCCGGGTTTTCCATAACCTGAGAACTCATCCCCGCAGCATAATTGCTTTATTTTGCTTTTTACGCATCTCTTCAGGTTCACTCTGCATTGCGTACTTATCCACTCCCTCTATTTCCAGTAGCGTGGGTGAATCCCGCTGGGTATCCCGGATTTAAATAATAATCAAAATTATCAACCACGCCATCCCTGTATTTTCCGTCATTACTGCGGTTTATCTCGCCTTCTGTCAGGTCCGTTGGCAAATCTCCGGCTGCAGAACCGGACTTTTCCATACACTTTATCCAATCTATGTTTGCAGCCGGAAGTACAATAAATAGAATGAATACTAATAGCAGCAAAGCTCTCTTACCCATCAAATTAACTCTCCCCCCATCTATTTATATTTCGATTATTCTATTTCAATTATTCCTGTTTTTCTAAAAGAATGTTTAAAACCCTGGACTTCTCTAACTTTTTAGTTAAATTCGATACTTTAAAAGAAGAAGCTAAGGACCGGAGTTTTGAGGGCCTATATTTGCTATGTCGCCGATTCTGGCTTTTTGTTAAGCTAAAAATTAATCAAAAATAAGGCGTTTTCTTCAGTAACTTTTCCAAGGCTTTTTTCCTTTTCCCGGTTTAATCCCGGTTCACTCACTCAGTAAACGTTTGTCCCTTTATTTCAGTCGAATACCCCGCTAGCTTGCTGCGGGGTGCGCCAGCGCAATTTTGATTTATTCGGCTTCTTTGTTCCCAACCTTTAATTTTTCCATATGGAGTTTCGCCTTCGGGGCTCAGGTAAGTAAATGGATCGAATTTAGGATGTAAGTTTGCTGGAAACGTCGCCATTTGTAAAAAATTTACACAAAATCAATCCTGATTGATGAGGAAATGAAGTATTCAAATACCCAACTTCCCAACATTTGAGTTAATTTTATATAACTGTACTATTTTTTAACATACTAATTAAATTTCAAATATTAGGTGCCTAGGCTTAAAACATTGTTCTTATATCCATGAGAGCAGCGAGGTAGCCGTGTTAATTTTTAGAATTTTTGAGGTCACCTGTAGCGCTTTAGAGAAGGTCTCTCCCCTAAACCTCTGAGATCCGACTATTAATTCCGATAATTGTCCGAAAAATAGGTTTCGTTACAGAATTCAAGAATTTTGTTACGGAGTTTACCATGTATCAAACAAAAAGAAAAAGCATAATCGTTTTCATAGCAGTTCTCGCGTTCAATCTCGTGATTACAGGAAATGCAGCAGCTATCGCAATTACGGTAAATGACAATACAGGTCTGGCTGCTGATTTTACATCCATTCAGGCTGCAGTAAATGCTGCAAATCCCGGCGATGAAATAATTGTCAAACCAGGCATTTACGAGGAAAATATTGAAATTACCAAATCTCTGACCATTCTTTCCGAATCCAGCAACTCTTCAGATACAATCATTCAGGCAGCTGATAGTTCTAAAGACGTTTTCGGTATCTGGGCAAATGAAGTGAGCATTAAGGGCTTTAGCATAAGAGGATCGGACTCAGCTGCCGGGATTCACTTATATGGAGTTGCTGACTGCCACATTGAGCATAATATACTCTCGAATAATAGCTGTGGCATCGATTTTTACATGTTTAGCTCAGGTAACACCCTGATTGATAATGATGTTTCGGATAGCCTGACAGGCATCAGCCTTGGTGACAGTCAGAACAATATTCTGAGAAATAACTCCGTTTCATACTGTAGCAGTGGAATTTCACTTTTTGATTCTCCTGGCAACACACTGGAAAATAACACGGTTTCGGAAAATGATGGGGGTATTTCTCTTACAGGTGTGTCAAACGGTAATGTTCTGGTCAGCAATACTATAAAGTCTAACACAAAAGTGGGCCTGCAAATCTACGAAACTTCCAGTAACCTCATTTATAACAACTATTTTAATAATGCAGTGAACGTGGAATCTGAACTGGCCGCAGGGGAAAATCTCTGGAATACAACGAGATCCGAAGGCACTAATATTGTAGGCGGGTCTCACCTTGGTGGTAACTTCTGGGGAAGACCTGACGGAACTGTCTATCCGATGGGTGTCAGGGATACTGACCTTGACGGCATCTTTGATTCCATGTATGATATTGAAGGCAGCGGGTTCATTGATTATCTCCCGCTCAAAGAATCGAAGTCCACGGTAATTACCGTAAGCAACAGCGCAGACCATGCTGCCGATTTCACCTCCATCCAGGCTGCGGTATACAGTGCATATCCAGGGGATACTATTCTTGTTTATCCGGGCATCTATGTGGAAAACGTAGAAATAAATGTGAAAGATCTGGTTGTTGTTTCGGCATCTGGCAGCCCTTCGGATACCAGAGTTCAGGCAGTCCGTAGCTCGGAGGATGTTTTCTCTGTCACAGCTGATGGAGTGGTTATTAGTGGGTTCAATGTTACAGGAAATATAAGTTCCCCCAATTCCGGAATTCACCTTTATGGGGTTGAAGAGTGCCGCATTGAAAACAACGAATTATTTAACTACCAGGGTATTCTTCAGAACGCTGTCGGGAACTATATTCAAGGAAACAATTTTAACTTAAATCCGGGATTCGGTATCCGTCTTGATTTCTCAGGCAACAACACTCTTAGCAACAACATAGTCTCATATAGCAATGCCTGTATCCTGCTGCGTAGCTCAAACGAAAATATACTTTTTAATAACAGGGTTTCCAACAGCAGTTACGGTATCTGGGTGGATTCTTCCCTCGGCAATGTACTGGAAAATAATACTGCAGCAAACAATAATATCGGCATATATCTGAAAGCCTCCAGCAGAAACACAGTTTCCGGCATTACGGCGTTCGATAACCCCGGGTCCTGCATCAATCTGTTGGACTCAAGCGAAAATACGTTAAGTAACAATACAGCCTCAAACAGCAGCAATGTCTGTATTATTTTGCATAACTCCAGCGGAAACATCCTTGGCAATAACAAGGTATTTAACAGCAACTATGGTATCTGGCTGGATTCGTCAAGTAACGGTAATACTCTGAATGAGAACAGGGCGTCATATACTAATAAAGTGGGTATTTACCTGAAAGCTTCAAACGAAAATGTACTTGACAATAATATGGCATTAAACAACAAGAAGTATGGTATCAGTCTATGGGATTCTACTGCAAACGAACTGGAAAACAACACCGCTTCTTACAGTGAGGTCTCAATCCTTCTGCATAACGCCAGCAAAAATGTGCTTGCCAGCAATACAGCATCTGACAGCAGTTATGGTTTCTGGCTTGATTCTTTCAGCAATGACAACACACTGAGTGACAGCAGGGCACCAAACAATAGAATTGGCATCTACCTGAAAGGCTCCAGCAAAAACGTTCTGACTGGCAACAGTGCAAATTTAAATTCAAAGTACGGTGTCTATCTTAACTCTTCCGGTAATAACACGTTTAACAGCAATATAGTGGATTCGAATTCAGGATATGGCATTTGCATTCTTGACTCAAATAACAATATTATCTATAATAATTACTTTAACAACACGAAAAATCTATATTCCGAAGGCAAAAGTTCAGGCAATGTCTGGAATGTAAGCAAAAACTCAGGCACCAATATTGTTGGAAAATCTTTCCTGGGTGGGAACTTCTGGGCTTCACCTGAAGGGAATGGTTTCAGTCAGTCAAATCCAGACGCCGATGGTGATGGTATTTGTGAGACAGCTTACGATATGGGTAAAGGAAACATTGATTATCTGCCCCTTGCAGGTTCTTTTTAATGTTCCTTTTCCAATTCTCTTTTTTACTCTTGTTTTATCTGATTTTATCTGATTTTACTCCCGATCTTCCTCAAGGAACTTCTGCAGCCATACGATATCAAAATATTTCCCAAATTTAGTTCCGACTTCCCGGAACTTCCCGCATTCAATAAAACCGTGTTTCAGATGAAAGTTCAGGCTGGCTTCATTTTTTGAGGACACATTTGCAAGGAGGCTTTTCATCTTTTTTTCGCTGGCTTCCGTACAGAGTTTGTCCAGCATCCCGGACCCAAGGCCTTTTCTTGTGTGCCCTGGCAGGATAAAATAGGAAACCACACCTGTGTGCCGGAAATTCGGGAATGGAAAATATGGTCTCAGGGCTCCGAGTCCTATTATTTTTCCCATTTCTTCAATAACATAAAAAGGAAAATGCTCATTTCCATCCTGCTCATTTTGACTCTGAACAGCTTGAAAAAACTCGGGGCCAACCGGAGTTTCGATATACGCTGCAAAACTATTCTCAACGTAATAGTTAAAGACCTCAAGCATTCCGGATATATCTTCGGCTGTAGCTTCTCTTATTAAATACTTTTCGGAATATTTGCTTCCTTGCATATATAAATAGTCTAAAAATCAGTATTTAAATTTATTTAGTCAGTCACTGCATTTCCTTGAATAACAGATTATATGCCTGAAACTTTGCATCAAATAGAGATTTATTTCTCCACCTCCTTATTTTTTATTCTACTTAGAGCTGCTTCTAATAGTTCTCCTTTAAATAATACGAGTCGCTGCTCCACGTTTTTTTTATTGGTCTGGATTTACTTTGGCTATTTGTCATGATTTATATTTATAATTAATTTTCAGTGCGAATATATTTATATACTTATGCTATTCTACTATTTCCTGCAGGTAATTATACAAACCCTATCCTGCGTTTCAGACCGGATTTTGATTGTTTTAATGGGACATCAGAGTTCAGAGTGCTGAGATAAAATTATTTTTCAACAACTCAGACAAGATCCAGCTCTGAGAGTAAAAACAAGAGAAAAGGAATTTTCTCAATATATTTCTAAGAAGTGAAAAATAGATGTTCCTGAATGAAAACCGAATTGTAGAAAAAATCTGTGAACTTCCGACTAAACTTGGAGACATCTCCGAAAGCATCTTTGGAGGCATTAGCACCAAAAATGGGTTGCTGCACAGGCTTGCAGTTCCAGAAGGAAGCGATTCTGACTCGCTTTACCTTTGTGAAGGCCTCTGTAAACCCGTAATTTTAGAGCCTGAACTTATTTATCCCTACGTCTCAGGCGCATTTTCCGAAAAATTTGCATTTAACCCCTCACCTTACCGCTTTATGCTGCCTTATGAGCTGTCAGACAAAGGCAACAGGAAGGAGGGCAGAATAATCCCTCCAGAGGATCTGAAAGTCAGGTTCCCTATGGCATACGGGAGAATCCTGGAATTCAAAAATCAGTTCGATCACGACAACTCTCCTCTTGACTCCGCAGACTACTATAGTGTAAGGGGCAAGAAACTTCTGGAGTACCTTGGCACTCCGAAAATCATTGCTACCGAAGGCTACCGTTTGCAGGCAGCCTACGACGCTTCCGGAAACCATGTATTTGAGGGCGGCTGTGGTATTGTCCTTAAAGAACCGGAAAAATACCCTTATGTAACTGCAGTCCTTAACAGCCAGATTGCCAGACTTTTTCCAGCAGTTTGCGAGTCTGAGATGGTGTACTCAAGCTCTGTAACCCCTGCAGTAATGAAACGCTTCCCAATTGTATTTCCTGAAGACAGGCTGACTGAGGACCTGATCACCACTATTTCCGGCTATCTCATGTTCCTTAACCGGCAGAAATATGCAGCAGGAAATGGTGTTGCGGGCTGGCTTGATGAGCTTACGGGCTTTTATGAGCAGATTTCAAACCTTCTGGTTATGGATGCCTACTTTGAAGATGGCATTGACCCGAAGCTTCTGGGTGCCCTTGAAGATAATATCCACCCATATGCAGGAGATATGGAATCTGAAAGCAGTGAAAGCCTTCTGAGTGTACTCTACTACATAAAGCAGAAGATTTTCGAAACCTCTAACTTTAAAAAGTACGCATTTGATGCCGAATTCTCTGGAGTTCTTAGCTTCCTCTAATAAGTAGGAAATCTGAATAACTTCTATTTGAGGTATTCAGAATCTCACTTTTTACTCTTTTCTCTCCGGCATTTCCAATATTCGACCTGCTATTTTTTAAGATTTGACCCTTTATCCCGAAAATATTTCGCATACTATGTTAGCTGGGATGATCCTCTATTTTGAAACTAAATGCTAAGAAGATCAGATGGATTATCAGTCAAAAGAAGACGGAAGAAAGAATAGGCATAAAATCCTCTGATGAATTTGTGTTTCGAACTGAAGATGCTTTGTCAGCATTTAATCCAGAGGAAATCTCCGAGAAGGCTATTTTAGAATTTTGTTAAGCTCAGGTCCGGGCTTAAACTGTTCCTGACAGTAGCTGCGTGGTAACTACAACAGGAACTGAGATAAATTACTTTTGTTGTACATGCAATTTTTTTTCCGTACTTTCTTTTACTACTAAACAAAAGTTTTTATAGTCTATATTTGCTATATTAAAACGCAGTTTGTCAATTTTTGAATTAATGGGCAATAAATACAAATCATATTATATATTTTGCACACACGAGACTGCATATAATATAACATTTAACGCAAATTTCGAAAATCATTAGGAAGAGGGGGGCAAATGGAGAGGTCATATCAAATAAAAATATTTCTTTTTATGTTCTTGATATTAAATTACTCATGTGCCGGAGAACTCGGAGTTTCCCGGGACACAAACAGTTCAAAAACTCTCACCAATATTAATCAAGGTAATATTCTACTTTTCACGGGCAACTATTCAGAGAATAATGGTGTTCCTGGAAATGCCTTTGTCGCAAAACTCCAGAATGGGACTTCCGATATACTGTATTCAACAATTTACGGGATCCATGAATCAAAAGTCATTTTTGATAATTCCTCGATGAGGTTAAAATATACAACTACAAGAGACTGCTCTCCAGTTTCTTACTTCATACTTCCGGTTGTAGATCCCATCACTAATTTTGGAACAGATACATATGTAGGATATTTCAGGAGCTCTTCAAAGACATTCAATTTTTGTAAATGTGCTTCCATTCCATTGATTCACTATCTTGAACAATCGAAACAGGTAGGATCACTTTATATCTGCGGCTTTACGCCGATGGCCAAATGCACTTATCAAATTTCAATGGATATAAATACGGACGACCCTGAAAGTTTCGTTGAACTCAATAGTCCGGGTTCAAGGATGATAATTACCGAAATAGGTAACAAATCCGTCCTAAAAAGCTATTACAAAAGTCCTTCCGGCGAACTTAAATATGAAACCATATACCTGAAAAATGCCGGTGATAGATCTGATTTCAAAATAATATTTGACGGATACAACAAAACAAATACTATCGCCATAAATGATGGCACATACATAGTAACTCCATTTTATGATCTTGAGAGGCAGAAATTGCCTTATGTGGATTTCTCAAACGGGTACATCAAGTTCACGGGCTTTGTCATCGGAAAAGGAACATTCCTTGATGTGAATATACATAGCATAGACCAGTATGCGGACAGAAATTTCATAACAGCAATTGGAGATAACAGAATGCTTGCCTTTGGACTTGATGGGCCGCATCCGAAAAATACGACGGAGCAGGGCATCAACTACCTTAATAGCAGAGGGGATAAAGGCACAATATGGTTTGATGTAGGACTTCTCAAGAAGTGCAATGAAACGGAAATTGAATACCTGCGGGGTCTGGTGGAAAACGATTCCTGGGATACTGGCATACATTATTCCAAAGAATTGACCATCCTTCCCCTCGAAGAAGCATACAGATTAATGGATGAGGAGTATTGGTACGTCTATGAAACAATAGGGGAGAAGCCGACAAACTGGTGTTCGTTGAGAAATAGTGATAACATTACACACGCAATTTATGCATATGAAAACCTGGGAATGGTCTGGAGAAATGGAAACTCGGGAGTTCATGCTGAACAAAGTGTCGGAAACCTGGACGACGATACCTGGGGATGGTGGGAAACAGCATCATCGGCCGGGATGGCATATCCGGTTTTTACCCATCAAACCGATAAAGACCCCTCTATAAAGTACTCTATAAGCTACCCAAAATTCCAGGAATGGGCTGACAACTACGATTCAAATAATGTATCCATAGTGTCGTTTTACGAATATTACATGGTAAATAGCAATACCTACGATGCATTTTTTGATTCTCTGGAATATAGGGATGATTATTTCACTTTCAAGGCAAACACAAATGGTGCCAGGGCACTCATAAATGTAAATATAAGTGCCGGGGACAACACGCAGGTTTACGACAATACCTCGGGTGAATTCCTCGGTTACAAGGTCGAAGGGGACGGATCAATCACATTCCCGGTTGAAAATAACCACACTTACAACATACATCCGGAGGGCACAGAACAGTGATCATTTCACTAGAAACAGAAATACCAATGGACGTTTGTTTTTTAAAACAATTGTGATTTATTCCAAAATCATTTCCCTTTTTTAATTTTTTTTTATTGAGGTTGTATCTAGGATACAGTTGTATATCAGATACAGTTGTATATCAGATACAGTTGTATATCGGATATAGTTGTATAACGGATACAGACGACTCACTATTCTACTTCTACTTTGTATTTGCTTCATATATTGAACTCCCCAATGGGTTTGAATCTACGAAAGCATTTCAGGATACAATACTTTTAGATTTTTGTGAAATGTTTATATACATTGACCTTTTCTAACCCACGGGGTAAAAGTCTCTCAGGGCAGAATGCCAAGTTTTCCAGTCGGAATCACTGAGACCGTAAAAGGTTCAGATCTTTGCTGTTTAGAAGGATTAATTTCCCTGGCTCCTAATGCTGCGGGAGCATGGATCTCAATCCAGGCAGATTATTCCCCTCCTTAATGCTCGAAAATTTTAACGAAAAACGATAGTCCTGAGAGAATTTTTAGCCTTTACAGGGCCGGATTAAAGGAGCCACTTATTAGAAGTTAATATGTATGGTCCAAATCCTTCCGGGTTTTTTTATCTACGAGAAATGCATTTTCCGTTAACCCTTTTGTTTCCGGGATCAACTCTGAATGATTTTTTTTTCTGGCGGGAATAAATCATTTTCTGATTAAGGATAAGTCTATTTATAGAAAGGATAAGTCTATTCATAAATAAATTCCACGATTATAACGAAGTGAAACCTATCATGTTCTGGAGCAAAAACAGTATTATAGAAAAAGTAAGCAAGATTTCGAACACCCTGGATGATATTTCAGCAGATATTTTTTGCGGGATAAATACTGACAGCGAATATCTGCATAAGTTAAGCCTTTCGGAAAATGACTCTCCTGAAACCCCTTATAAATGTATGGGCCTGAACAGGGAGATCAATCTCGAACGAGAACTTGTATATCCGTTTATAGACAGTGCCTTTTCTAACGAATATGCGGTCCATCCCTCTCCTTATTGTTTCATGCTGCCTTACGAAATTAAAGCCGATGGTCTGAGGAAAGGGTGTCGACTCCTTGAACCTGAGGAATTGAAGGCAAGGTACCCCCTGACATATGCCCGGATTACGGAGTTTAAAAACAATTTTAAGCACAATTCCACATCTCTTTCTTCTGCAGATTACAGTGTTGGAGACTGCAAACTGTTGCAGTATATCAATACCCCGAAAATTGTCGTTTCGGATCATTACAGCTTGCAGGCTTCTTTTGACGCAGCAGGAAACAATCTCTTTGAAAAAGGTTGTGGAATCGTACTTCAAGACCCTTCCAGGTATTTTTACGTCCTCGCTGCACTTAACAGTTCAATTTCAAGGGTCTTTTCCGAGATCTGCCAGAATGACAGGCTTTACAATGGGAGCCTGAATCCGGGAGTTTTAAGGCGTTTCCCTATTGTTTTCCCTGAAGAGAAAAACCTTGAATCTCTGATAAGCACACTTTCCAGCTATCTGACCTATATTCACGGACAGATTTACCGGACTGATTCTCCTTACATTTCCGGAAGCGAAGACTACGAGCTTCTAAAATTCTATGAGAGAATCGTAAATCTCCTTGTGCTGGACACTTATTTTACAAAAGATCTTGATCCCAGGTTCCTGGAAATCCTGGAGGAAAATATCGTGCATTTCGGAGAGTATCCAGAAGGCGGAAAATCCGGATTCTCCGGTTTTGAAGATTCCAGATGTTTTATGAATGAGTTGCAGGCTGTAAAGCAGAAAATCCTGGACACTCCTGATTTTGGAAAGTGCAGGTTCAACAGTGAATTTACCAATATCCTTGCAACTCTTAAAAACAATGGTGTCTGGTAAGCAAATAAATCGCAATTATCTGGAGTTTTCCTTTAAGGATCTCCACCTTTTCTGTCAGGGTCCGGGTAATATAAATTTTATATTGAACCCTCCCAATCTTTATTTCTAAGAATTTTATCTCGTGGACAGTATAATCGTAATCTTATTTCTCTTTGCTTAAATACATAAATTTATATAGATAGTCTTTATGTTACTATTAAAACGTCTGGTGTTTTTTACTTCTATTTCCTGACTCTCCCCATTCGCCTAATAATAATTGTAAAAAGGAAGGTCGTCTTATCAGCCTGCAAATACACACCGTTGCGTTTCCCTATATGGGGGCATTAATTTTTTCAGGGCTTATATCTACTTTGCTTGCAATCAAAGCATACAAAGCCTTTAATTACCGCAGTTTGCCTTTTGCAAAGCATTTTATATTAATTATGCTTTGCATGGCTCTCTGGTCCGTGAATTACGCTTTTGAAATCGGATTCCTGGATATTGAGTTTAAGTATTTATTTGCCCATCTCCAGTACCTGGGGATTGCCTTTGCTCCTGTAGCGTGGTTTTTATTTGCAGCCGAATACTCTGGGGTATGCAGGCAGTTTGCACGAAAGTATGAGAAACTGCTTTTTCTTTTTCCCTGCCTTGCAATTCTATTGATGCTTACAAACAGTATTCACGGGCTGTACTTTGAAGGTTTCTATCTTGATGCTTCAGGAGGCTTTCCTCTCCTTGTACTTAAGCATGGGCCATTTTTCTGGTTTTTTTATATCTACTCCTTTGGTTTGATCTTCGCAGGAATCTTTTTCTTTTTCAGGCAGTTTGTCCACCTTACCGCACCTTATGGGACCCAGGCAGCCATTGCTCTTACTGCAGCTTGTGTTCCGGTGATTGGAAATATACTTCACATAGCAGATATCGGGCCCTTTGAATTTTTTGATCCGACTCCCTTTTCCTTTGCAATAACCGGTTTGATTCTCTTCTGGGGCACAATCCAGCATGAGTTCCTTAACATTATTCCAGTTGCCAGAGAGAGTGTGATAGAATCCATGAATGATGGGTACATTGTTGTGGACTTTTCAAACTCTATAGTGGATATTAATAAGGCAGCACTTGAACTCGCCGGAAAAGTAAGAAAAGAGGTCATGGGAGAAAACTTAAATGGTATTTTCGGAGAGGGAGTGGAGATTTTTGGTGATTCGCCTGAGGGAAGTTTCGGCAGGGAAATTTCACTCAAGAGCGGTTTGGAAACAAGGTTCTTCACTGTCAGTGTCAGTCCCCTTATGACAAGGGATGATTCAGAGGGCAAGTTGGTAATGATCCATGATATCACGGAGATACATCGGTACCAGGAAGCTTTGAAACAGGCAAACAAGAAGATAAACCTCATGAGCAATATCACCAGGCACGATATTCTCAATCAGGTGAATGTACTTTCAGGGTATACCGAGCTTATCTCGGAAATGCTTCCTCCGGATGTAAAAGGAGACCGCAGGATCTCAAAATACCTCCGAAATCTTAACAAAGGCATTGAAACAATCCATAGCCAGATCATTTTCACAAAGGATTACCAGGAACTTGGAGTTGTTTCCCCTACCTGGCAGTCTATAAGCAACATTGCAAAAGAGGCGGCATTTGCCTTTTCCGGGCAGGGATTGAAGTTTTCCATAGAGGATAACGGTCTTGATGTATATGCCGACCCCCTGCTCAAAAAAGCTTTCTACAATCTGTTTGACAATGCAAGAAACCATGGAGATCACGTCAGCGAGATTGATGTAAGCTCTCATATAGTCGGGGAAAGTGTTGTAATCGAAGTAAAGGATAATGGCATAGGGGTCTCTCCTGTCATGAAAGAACTTATTTTTGAGAAATCCGTAGGTAGAAATACCGGGCTTGGTCTTTTCCTCGTCAGAGGTATACTTTCCATTACAGGCCTGGAAATTCATGAAACAGGAATTGAAGGGGAAGGCGCAAGATTTGAAATTAGCGTGCCACCGGGAAACTGGCGCAGAGCCTCTTCTCAATAACAGGTATTGAACCTAAAACGAGAATTTTTTAGACTGGAAACTAAAATTAAATTAGTTTTTGCTGCAAGTGAGAATATGTAGAGGGCGGACCTCATTAAATTAAGCAGTACCTGAATAAGCCATAAATACAGTTGACAGGACCAGAATTAAAGTTGCAACAACCACGGCGATCAGTAGCTTACTTTCTTTTTTGTTCCTTTTCTCGGGTCTGGTCCCAAATTCCAGGACAGTTCCTAAACTTACTCCAGCTCCAATTCCCATTGCAATGCCTATAGCTGCCCCTTCCGCAACACTATCCAGCGCAGGTCCAAGAATAAAAGCTCCATAAAGGCTTCCAAGGGCGGCACCTATGGCAAAGGCTAGTATCATCCACTGGTTTTCTTGCTTATGATCATTCTGTTTTCCCATCTTCTTCTCACCCGTTAACTTCTACCTAATCTCTGTGAAGTTTTTTTAATTTATATCTTTTTATATCTTCTTCTTAGTATATTATAAAATAAGTAAATATTCTCCGAAAATCATTCTTTGAGTTAACAACTACATCTCAAATAATATCTACTTACATCTGGTGACAAAATGAGTGAGATTACCCTAAAAGAGAGATTTGAAAGGGCACTGAAAGGTGAATCCCCGGATATGGTTCCTGTCTGTTCGGTAACCCAGACAGGCACTGTCGAACTCATGGATATGACAGGAGCTTACTGGCCTCAGGCTAATTACGACTCCCACAAGATGGCGGCACTTGCCCTGGCAGGCCATGAGATTGCAGGGTTTGAAAACGTGCGCTGCCCTTTCTGCACTACGGTGCTTGCCGAGTCCCTGGGTTGTACGGTAGCTGAAGGTAGTGTCGATATACAGCCTTACGTGACTGATTTCCCCTGCAAGAAAAAGAATGATGTTAAGAATATTTCAGTCCCCTATCCTCTTCTTGAAAGCAGGCGGACATCGGTAGTACTGGATGCGGTTGAAATTATAAAGAATAACGTCGGGGAAGATGTGCCTGTTGTTGCAGGGCTTGTGGGTCCTGCCGGACTCGCTTCCATGCTTGCCGGGATGAAAAACTACCTAATGTGGTTTGTGACAAACCCTGAAGTTGTTGAGGAACTCATGGGAACTCTGACCGAAGCCTGTATAGAATACGCTAACGGTTTGCTGGAAAGAGGGGCAGATGCCGTAGTTCTCATAGACTCCGAAGCCGGTCCTGATATTATTGCCCCTCAGATGTTTGAGACATCTGTTTTTCCACTCCACAGAAAATTCTGCAGGGAGGTTCAGGGATTAAAAATCCTCCATATGTGTGGGGACGCCACAGCTGTCCTTGACCCTCTTGCAGATGCCGGGTTTGAGGGAATCAGCATTGAAGAGAAGGTGGACGTTAGTTTTGCAAAGAGAATTGTGGGCAACAGGGCATGCCTGATAGGAAATGTATCTCCCTCTGATACCCTGCTGACAAAAGGGCCTGAAGAGGTTATAATTGAAGCCCGGGCATGTCTTGAAGACGGAATCGATATTCTTGCTCCGGGCTGCGGGCTCGCTCCCCATACTCCTCTCGAGAATATAAAAGCGCTTTTCAGGGCAAGGGATGAGTACTGCTCATTGTGAATCTTTCGGAGGGGCTTTAGGAAGAACCTGCGGAGGCAGCTCTTTTAAAATGCCCCGGGGAGTTTCTTCACTTATTTTTCCGGAAGCTTCTCTGAATCATTCAGACTTATAATTACTGCAGAGCCCATAATTAAGGCGCAACCTGCAAGAGTTTCTGAAGACAGCGCAATTCCAAGCACTGCGATATCAAAAAATACTCCGCTTACAGGTTCTATCAGGGAAAGGAGGCTTCCTGTCTGGGCTTTAAGGTTAGCAAGTCCTAGAATTGTAAAGATCTCTCCGAAACCTATGGACACTATCCCGAAAGCAGCAAGCACTTTCAGGTTGCTGTAAAGGACAGCCGGGGCAACTTCAAATGCAAACGGGCTCAGCAGCAAAAACGCAATCCCCATGGGCCAGAAGACGATTGCAAGCTCCGGGTATTCCGCTTTTAAAACTTTTACGTTCAGGATCAGAGCCGCAAAGACAACTCCCGAAAGCAGCCCTGCTATCATGCCCAGCATATAGGTGCCGGAAAGTTCAATGCCAGAAAGTCCACCTTCGGGTCTGACTATCAGAAATACTCCTGTGATTGCGATGAAGAGGGCAGCTATACTTTCCTTTCCGATTTTCTCATTCAGGAGAAAAGGGGAAGCCAGCATTACATAGATTGGGGCTGTATACTGGAGTAGAATTGCAATGGATACACAGGTAATCTTCAGGCAGGTAAAATAGAGCAGCATGCACGTAACCACGAGCACTCCCTGCAGGAACAGGCTTCCTTTCTTTTTCTTTAACCTGAGGTCCGAGGTTTTCCCTCTCGCAACTATATATATAGAAAGAAACAGAAGCCCGAAGAACAACCTGTAAAAGATTACTGGAGAAATAGCCATATCATGGATACGGGAAATAAAAAGCCCGTTCATGCTGTAGAATACGCAGCCTGTAATTACTGCCAGATGCGCCTTTTTTTTCTCCAGAAACATTCTGCATGGATAGACGTGTAGCACTTATATATTTATTGGATATGTATTTGTCTCCTATATATTTGTTGAAATATATTTATTATAAGTTAAGACCGGGTGAAGGTGGCTAATTCAAATGAAGTCTTCCGCAGAAAATCGCCCTAAAGCAGTCAGGGATCGAATCCCGGAGATTATCCGGAATTCAGGCAGAGAATGTGCCGCGAAAGAGCTTTCAGATCCTGAATTTCTTGTTGAGCTGGGAAGGAAGCTTGGAGAAGAACTAGCCGAGTATCTTGAGAGTAAAGAGCTTGAGGAGCTTGTCGACCTGCTTGAAATTATCTATCGAATCGCAGAACTCCAGGGTTCTTCAAAAGAGAGCCTTGAAGCTCTCAGGCTGCAGAAAAAACTGGAAAAGGGAGGATTTGAAAAGAACCTGCTACTGCTTTAATCTTTCTTATCCAAGTTCGAAACTCGTGACCCCATAAACCTTATCAAGCTCTATATCAGGTTCTTTTTGGCTGTACATGCGGATAGTTTTGAACATCACATTCATGTGATATTTTTTTGCGATTTCCATTGCTTTTTTATTGGGTTCGGGGACATCAAGATAAACGGTTTCCCCAGGAACTGAAGCTCTAAGAGCCCTGAATATTTTCTCTGCCGTGTCCCGGTCGTCTGCGAAAAGAGGGCCTATCTTATATCCTGCTCTGCACTTCCTTATCACACCGTACCCTTTCAGGTCTCCGTCTTCCAGTGCTGCAAAGGCGTAAGAGTCAGGTTGATTCACCCATTTCTCCAGAAAGCCGGACCTTGGGGCAGGAAACATCTCCCTGTCGTAGGCAAGCAGTTTTTTAAAAGGGACTTCCGAGATCTTCATAAGTCCATCCGGAACTTCTCCTCCTCCCCTGCCTTCAAAACGCAGGTTGCTATAGGAGGATCTGAATTTCATAACCTGCTGGTATTTCTTTTCATTTTCCACAACACCGTCAAGCCCGATGTTCCTGTCTTCCAGATATTCCAGGCATTTTTCGGTCAGTTTCATTCCGATGCCTTTTTTCCTGAATTCGGGGTTGATTACATAGAGCCCGAAAAATCCGAAAGAATCATCATAAGCGACAGCAGAAGCGCAGCCTACGGGCTTGCCTTCTACCTCTGCAATAAAAAAGCCTTTGTGATCGGCTTCGTAAAAAAGTTCTCCGTCATGGATGCCAGGGTTCCAGCCTTCCGCAGCTGCCATCTCAATTGCGAATCCGACTTCTTCCCTGCGCATTTTTCGGATTTTCAGTTCTCTTATTTTTTCCGAATCTTTATCCATGACAGTTTATATTCTCACTTTCTATTTATTTTTTAAGTATCTTCCCTTGACCTGTTTTTTTGCATGATATCAGAGTTTGCAGCGATTAAATTTTTCTTCTCCTGCCTTTCCCTGAAGTTGCTCTAAGGTAAGCCGCTATAACTGCAGCTGATGCTGGATAGATGCCGAGAGGCGATTCTTTTGCTCCGGATTCGTCTTCAGTCCCCTTCTCTTCTTCGGCAGCTATGCCTGTCTCGGAAGCATCTTCTGTGAACATAAAGATGTCCATGGTACCTTTGCGTTTGTCCTGCCAGACTATCCGGTTGCCGTCGATTGCAGGGTTGCTTTCATATTCAGATGCAGTGGAAACTGTCTTTTCCTGCCCCGTGGCTATGTTGTATATAAAGATGTTTGTTCCCTTAATCCTACCGTCAGCCCATACTATTCTTCCGTCCGAGATAGCAGGGGTTTTCTGTGGGGATGGGTCAATACAAACAGGTATTTCTTTTTTGCTTGAAAGGTCATACATGTAGATATCAAGGTTTCCGGCACGCCTGTCCTCCCAGACAATGTAGTTTCCTTCAATGACGGGGTTTGTCTGCCCTGCAGGGTCCGTAACCACAGGGCTTTCTTTGCCTGTATTGATATCGTACATGTAAATGTCGTCATTACCGTCACGCGTATCTTTCCAGACGATGATATTCCCCGAGACTGCAGGCTGGCTCTGATCTGCCTTATCTGTTGTTATCCGTGTTTCCTTTTTGGAGGTAATGTCATACATGTAAATGTCAGTATCCTGATTCCTGCGGTCCGTCCAGACAATTATGTCGTCTGAGATTGCTGGTTCTTTCTGGTCTGTCCTGTCCGAAGTAATCTGGGTTTTGGTCTCGGAGTCGATGTCGTACATATAAATATCATAGTTGCCTCTCCTGTTGTCCGAGACCACGATGCGGTTACCTGAGATTGCCGGCTCGATTTCGTCTTTTGAGTCCTCGAACAGGGCAGATTCAGTCCTCCCAACGGTCATATCGTACAGATATATATCCCAGTTTCCGTCCCGTTCATCCTGCCAGACAATGTAGTCTCCTGAGATCACAGGGCTGATCTGGTTGCTAAAAGCCGAGTTAACTTCCTGCTCGGTTCCTTTCAATGATTCGCTGGCAGCTGAACCTGCACATGCGCTCAGTACCATGAATAAAACAACCGAAATAAGTATAATTGAAAATTTGTTGTGCCTCAATATTACACTTCCAATATTCCCTCTCGAGCTTCAGTGTGGGTTTTTTGAGTATAGATACTTTCAACTTCGGATTAAATTTCGGTTTAAACTTCTAATTTTTTCCAGTTAAAGTATTTTCCAGCATAGAATATTTCCAATAGCTGGGTAATCTCTAAATAATGTATATCTCCCATAGTTTTTAGCGGTTTCCTGCAATTTAGTGTTTTCTTTATTTGAGGGGACACTTCCATAAAGTTCAACTCAAGATCCAGCGCTCAATTCAAGATCCAGCCCCACTTCTTTAAGTTAAATCTTCTCAAGCTCAACTTTATTTCTTGTCAGATTTGCCAGTTTTTCAATAAAATTCTCTTCAAAACTCTTTTTTACAAGGAAAATAAATTCTACGGCATCAGAATATTTTTCTTCCTCTACTTTTCCGTGTTCCTCAATGAGATTCTTAATCTTCTGAATCTCCGGGTATCCGAAACATATCCTGAACCTTACCTCTTCAAAGACCTCTACAGTACCTGCTTCTTCAATAGCTGAAATTGCAGTTTCCCTGTACGCCCTGGACAGCCCCCCAAAGCCCAGCTTTATTCCCCCAAAATACCGGGTAACAACCACAGCTGCATTATAGATCCCTTTTGATTCGAGGACCTTAAAAACGGGCTTCCCGGAGCTGCCCGCAGGTTCTCCGTCGTCATCGTATCTGAGGGCAAAGGAACTCCCTTCTTTTACAAAATAGGCTGAAACATTATGGTTTGCATCTTCATGCAGCTCTTTTATCTCTTTTACGAAAGCTTTTGCTTCGGTTTCATTTGTTACCTGTTTGGCATATCCTATAAATATGGATTTTTTGAATTCTCTTTGGGCTCTGCCAGAGCTTTTCAGGGTTTTATAATTATTCAGGGTCTTATCCTCGTCTTCTTTTTTAATTAGTTTTTAACTTGAGGCTTTAAAGTTTTGCAGCTGCGCGCCCAACGAACATTTTGATATCTTTAAATAATTTTCTGCTTCCCGGTGACTCACAGTTTTTCCGCTCAAGTGCCGATTTTTTTTCCACCATAGCTTACGCGCGGACTTTTGTTCTATATCATGTCTCTGGGATGGCTATCTAACTTAATCCATTACCACTAATTTTCTTCTATGTTTATTTGTTGGGGCACTTTGGAGCTCTTCGTTCTCTTATTTTTTTACCAAATCGAAAAGTTTTAATCTCATTGGTGGTTCATGCATAAATATCTCATATGAATGTCTCATGAATTTGTATGAGATAAGTGTAAAAGGAAGAGAACTAATTAGAGGTAAAATTAATGAAAAAAATGTTTAAGATCATTGCAATGCTCCTTGTTATTGCTACTGTTGTTTTTGCAGCCGGCTGTGCTGACAAGGCCGCTGAACCAGCAGAAGAAGGAGCTTCAGAAGAAGTGACCGATGAAACCGTAGTAGCAGAAGAAAATGCACCTGCAGGTGAATTAGAAGCTGATGTTGCAGCTGTTGACGCAAACGTCACTGATGATGCAAACGTCACTGATGACGCAAATGTCACTGACGATGCAAATGTCACTGATGATGCAAACGTCACTGACGACGCAAACGTCACTGACGATGCAAACGTCACTGACGAAAATGAATCAATTACTGAATAAGCAGTATAATTAATAAAATAACAATCCGCGTAGCCTTTTAAGGCTACACATTTCTTTTTTTAAACACTCGGGTATAATCAGTTTATAGCCGTGTAAAATTTCAATAAGGTATTTTTACAAAATTTCCTCCAATAGTTTCTCTTGCTTTTCTGTCCCAAATCCGGAAAGTAGGCTAAACAAAAAGTACTAGACATAATCTGGCAAAAATTGGAACTACATGGTAAATATTAAGCTCACTGAAATTTTCTGAAGATATCAGTTTTCCAGATAAAATATTACTAATAGGTTTCTGGGTAAAGCCACATTAACATCAACATTTTTTCTCATTCGAGCTCCGGCAAGAATTACAAATTTCTTTTATTTGCTTCCGGTGTACGCTCAAACTTTCTTCCTTCTCCTGAATTATACTGAACTTTCTACTCAAAATTGGGTGCATACAGAGTTTTTTCAGTTTACTCCATAAATAAATGAATACACATGTTCGTAAATTTATTGAATCTACCTGTCCCGTGAGAACTACAAAAGAGATGTCAGTTTTTTACCGGGTGCTGCATCCTGCCGCAATCTTCAGTGTTTAACTCAGTTTCATTAACTTTCAGGCTTTTCTATTATGTATATTGATTTTATCAGGGGAACTCCTCTTTTCGTGCAGATCCTGCTTTTTTACTACGGAATCCCTGGCCTTATTTTCGGGCTTACAGGAGAGCCTTTCATGATCGACCCGATTATCGCGGGTATTGCGGTATGCAGTATTAACAGCGGGGCTTACAATGCTGAGATTATACGAGCAGGCATCAAATCCGTTGACCGGGGTCAGATGGAAGCTGCTCGTTCCCTAGGCATGACTGAAAGGCAGGCTATGAGGGAAGTTATCGTGCCGCAGGCTGTAAGGCTCATTATCCCTCCTCTCGGAAACGAGTTTATAGCCCTTTTGAAAGATTCGTCCCTGCTTGCAATCATCAGTGTGCATGAGCTTTCCAAAAACGGGATGCTTTATGTCTCAAAGACCTTTGCTACTTTCCCGACATACATCTCAGTTGCCCTTGTGTACCTGGCCCTGACCATGGGAATTTCCCGCGTGCTTAATTACATTGAGAGGAGGCTTGGCGTAAGTGATAGAAGTGAATAACCCCCACAAAAATTTTGGAAGCCTGAAAGTCCTTAAAGGAATAACCGAAAAAGTTGAAGATAGCGAGGTGGTCTGCGTGATAGGTCCCTCAGGTTCCGGAAAAAGTACCTTCCTCCGCTGCCTGAACCTTCTTGAAACCCCTACCTCGGGAGATATCCGGATCGATGGGGAAAAGGTCACTGACCCTAAAGTGAATATCAACAAGATCCGCGAGGAAGTCGGAATGGTCTTCCAGCGCTTCAACCTCTTCCCCCACATGACCGCCCTTAAAAACGTAGCCATTGCCCCTATGAAGGTCCGCGGCCTTTCCGAAAAAGAAGCTTACGACCGCGCCCACGACCTACTAAAAAAAGTAGGGCTTGAAGACAAGGCCAATGTGTACCCCAGTTCCCTTTCCGGAGGGCAGCAGCAGAGGGTCGCAATCGCACGGGCCCTTGCTATGCACCCGAAGGTAATGCTCTTTGACGAGCCCACCTCCGCGCTTGATCCAGAGATGGTCGGAGAAGTCTTAAACGTCATGAAAGACCTTGCAAAAGAAGGCATGACAATGGTTGTTGTGACCCACGAAATGGGCTTTGCCAGAGAAGTCGGTGACCGCGTTCTCTTTATGGACGACGGCATCATAGTCGAAAAAGGCACACCCCATGAAATCTTCTACAATGCTCAGAATGAGAGGACAAAGTCATTTTTGAGTAAGATTCTGTAATAAGATTCTGTAATAAGATTCTGTAATAAAATTCTATAATAAGATTCTGTATCTCATTATAAATTAATGATATATCCATTGTGATAAACAGAAACCTTACCTTTTTCATTCTGATTTTTTTGTTTCGAGCGGAATAAACTTTAGGCGCTACACCTATTTTATATTCCTTAACTTTCTCCCTTTTTACAACGGTTTTAATTTATACTCATTATTTTTATGGAATGATCTCCCTTATTTACCACTATTGTTACTGAGGCCAAAAAATGAAAGAAACCCTGAAAGCCTACATCGACCTCACTCGTGCTCACTTCCTTCCCGCCTGGCCCCTTATTTTTTGCTCGGGCCTTGTGCTCGCCTTTGAAAATTACGGCGGTTTTTCCTGGCCACTAATTATCAAGGCTGCCCTGATAGGCTTGCTGGGGTTCGAAGCCGGCTTCGTGCTCAACGATTACGTGGACAGAAAAAGAGACAGGCTTGATGTGGAGAATACCCTTACAAAGTACTGGAGACCCTTTAAAGAGAGACCCCTTCCCTCAGGGAAGATCACTTCAAAAAATGCCTTCTGGCTGTTTATCCTGCTTGCAGGTGTTACTTCAGCCCTGATCTTCACCCTTCCCTATCCTAATTCACTCTATGTCTTTGCCATCATGCTGTACTCTTACGGCATTGAGGCGTTTTACCAGGTGAAAAAAAGAGCCCAGAAACTCCCTATTGCCCAACTTCTCGGAAGGACTGACTTCACCCTTTTTCCGGCAGCAGGTTATCTCTGCTACGGGCAGCCGGATATGACCATGCTGCTCTATATGGTTTTTTTCTATCCCTGGACGATGGCTCACCTGGGATTGAACGACTTTATCGACCTGGAAAATGACCGGGCAAGAGGCATGAATTCGATAGCCGTCCTTTATGGCGCAAAAGGGACTATGTACTGGGTTACAGGCTTTACGCTCCTGCATTTCTTTACAGCTATCTTCTTCCTCAAGGAGCTCGGGACTATTGCTCACTACGGCTTTTTTGCAGGCTTTGCACTCCTTGCAGGGGCAAACCTTTATCTATGGAAAGAAAAAAGTCCAGGTGCGGGTTTGAGGATACTGCCTGTTTACCACGGAACTCTTGTAATCTATGCAGTTTCGATCATCCTTGATTTCTTATATTAAATTTTGTGAAATCCGTCATGCCTTTTCCACGGCTTTTACTCTCTTTTTTAGCTTAATCTTGTTTTTCCTTCTGCAGAGCCTCAGGGTATGGCAGCGCAGACTCCCTCCTCCCGCAAGCAGGGCTTCAGGGTGGAAAGGAATTATCTCAACACCTTCTCCTGCAAGGTTTTTCCTTGTGTCCTGATCAAGTGCAATGTCATAGTGGAAGATGGTCCCGCTTTCAAGTGGGACAAAAGAACAGGCAAGGCGGCTTTGCTCGGAGTCCGAAACAGGTATGATCTCCATGTCTTTCTCCTGCATGAACTCTTTAAAATCTATTCTTTCTCTGGAGTCTTTCGTAAACAGGCAGGTCTCTTCAAAGGCTGGAAGGTAAGCAAGGGCAAGGTCTTCTCTTATTCGATTGAAGACCGTATCAGGGTGCATGTAGCGCCTGGCTTTAGGAATGCGGGCGTAGATGACTTCATCAAACTCGCTCAGGATATTCAAAATAAATTCCCGGATAAAGGGATAGGTATGCCTTTCCGTATCAGCAACAAAAATCGTCTCTTTTGAGAGCAGGAGACAGCCTTCAAAAAATCCTTCTTCCCCGTTGAACTCGTTGAGTATGGGAATTCCCAGGTTGTTCAGAGCTTCCTTTACGACAACCTCTTCATTTTCCCTTGCAGGAGGACGCATTTTTGAAAGAATTGCGCCTTTTCTGGAAATTACCGCAGTGTCATGCAGGAAGGTAATATTTGGCATCCTGCTTATCATATCTCTGTTTTCTGTCACATGGTCTGCAAGCTCATAGACCCTGACCCCATTTGATTCCAGCAGTTCCTGGTAACGCCTGTGTTCTTCAATATATCCGGAAACATCGGGGACCTCATCGTAAAGCCAGTGTTTATAGTTCGATTCGTTGACCAGCGCGAGTTCATCTCCCGGAGTATGCACAAGTACACTTTTCAGCTTCCCCAGTTCATCGCAGCCGTAAGCAATACTCGATCCGGTTTTTTTCACCCCATCCAATTTTTCTATCCGGCAACCCATGTCCAGAACCTCCATTCTAATTTATTGTCATTCTCAGATGCGTTTTTTTGCAAGGATCATCACATTTGTCCTGTCTTCACTCAGGAAAGCCTTGAGAACCTCAAATCCGCAGATGTTTAGAAAAGCGATAACCTGGTCATATGTATATTTATAGGTAAAGCCCATGCGGATGACGTCTCCTTCTCTGAAGCCTATGGTCTCTGTTCCGATCCTTATCTCAGCGTCCTTCAGGATATTCAGGCTCTTCCAGGTCCTGTACAGTGCCCCTATTCTGGAATCCACATGCGCAAGCAAAAGCTCGAAGTCGAAATCCTCAGGAGCCATTCCGTACTGAAGCAGGGGGTACATATTGAAGAGCGCATTTTCTCTTGAGGCATATGTGCCCAGGATAGATTTCCTTGAAGACTGTGCCTCTTCACCCGAACCCTGTGAAGGAAGAAGATTGGCATCGAAGAAGAATAGGTCTCCCTGCTCAAGGTTTTCATAGATCAACTGAAGAATGAATTCAGGCTCATAATTGCAAAACGTGTTTCCCAGAATGCAGAACAGAACTGGGGGTCGCCAGTGTTTTTTAAGGAGAGGCATGTCCTCGATAAAGCCGACTATCCCTTTCTTTTCTACAGGCAGGTCCTTTACCTTTTCAAGGGCGATATCTACAAACTGGCTGTTTATGTCGACAGGATAATAGTGTGTTGATATTTTTTCTGAGGCTGGTTTTTCAGCCCGGTTTTTCTTTATTAGCTCTTCGAGAAGAATTCTTTCTTTTTCCCCGCTCCCTACTCCCACACTCACAAGGTTCATGCAGGCAGGAATGAATCTGACGATCGAAGCAACATTCTCCTCAAGCATTATCTTGAGCTGACGGGCAACAGGAAACGTTTTGGATTCATCTAGCTTCAGCCAGTTATTTGCCCCTCCAGCGCCTGTATACAGAAGATAATCGGGCAGTTCGTACTTCTTCAGGCTCTCATACAGCTTCTCTTCGGGGCCTTTCTCGCTGATAGTTATGATCTTTTCTTCTTTCTCCGGAGCCTGTTCTAATCTTGCTTTTCCTGTGCTGTCCAACTTCTCACTTCTCCCAGGGTCATTTCATAATATATATGCCCCTCACTTAATAAATTTATTTATTATTAATTGCCTGGGCCGCTTTTTATTGTTTTATCATTCTTTGAAGCACTGCTTACATTCCATCTTCAGGGCTTCGAGTGGGTCGGCTCCGTTATTTATTCCGACGCTGTAGGCATACCCGCGGCAGCCTATGCATTCTTCGATGTGTTCGCAGTTCCCACACCTGCCTTCGAGCACTTTGTCGATATTCCTTACATATGCGAAGAGCTCGGAGTCATAGATCTCCCTCAGGGTCATCCTGTTTATGTTATAGGGATATTCCCCGTTAACCCTTAGTGCGGGATGTTCGTCCAGCTTTGTAGGTGCACAGGGCCTGACATTTCCTTCTATATTGATGTACAGGCTGTAAAGGTGTTGAAGGCAGCCGCTTGCAGTGATCGGGGTATAGGGCAGCCAGTCGTATCCGTAATATTTCCTGTCTATTTCCAGCAATTTTAACTTGTACTCTTTTATCTCGTCGGCTGTGAGCAGTTTATCTTCAAGTTCATCATTTGCCCTGCCTGTTGGAGTGAGAATCTCCATGTTAGGAAAGATATTGTTCTGTCTGCAGAAGTGCCAGATCTCCTCAATCTCTTCAAGGTTCATTTTATTGCTCACGAAAGAGACTCCCAGGCGGAGTTTCCCAGGCTCGGCAGGGTTTGAAAAGCCTGCTTTTATCAGATTTTCAAGTCCGGTTTTTATATCCTCGAAAGCCCCTTCCCTGCCTGCCAGATAGTTCTGGACCTCAGGCCTGAGGGAATCGAGCTTTCCCATAATAGAGGCGTTGTGTTCATACAGAAACCCTGCAAGTTCCTCTGTCATCAAAACAGTATTTGAAAAAAGCATCGGAATGATCCCAAGGGAATCAATGCAGGCAATCAATTCTCTAAAGTTAGGGTAAAGAGTCGGTTCTCCTCCCCCTATCACCACCACAGACCTGATCCCCAGTTCTTTTGCTTCGGATATTATGCGTTTAAGGACATTAAAATCAGCTATTTTTACTGAATCCTCTCCACTTTGTGCATAGCAGTAGCGACAGTGGAGGTTACATGATGTGTTTGTTTCAAGCCGTATGGCCAGAAGCCTGTTTGAGTTCCTCGCTTCATAGGCTTCCTGTGCCCCGTACATGTATCCTCTCAGGACAGGGGGTGGTGAAAACAGGCTCAACGCATCGAAATTTTTTGATTCTTTCCCCAACATATTAAAAGGTATATATATCACCCTTTATCAAGTTACAAGAAACTAAGTGATATTTTCGAGATCAGATGGTTTATTTTGTTCTGATGTTTTTGATTTTCTATTTCTTATTTGTTTTAGTTTTGTTTCAATGTTTTTCCCCTTTTTTCATTGAAATTGCCTATTTTTTCTACTGATTTTTTTTCTAATATACTCTGTTCTCAAGTTTCTTATAGCTTTCAACCCAATCTTATTCCCGGATGTTTGAGGAAATCCGGGTTAAAAAAGCTCTGAATAATATAAAGGAAACTAGCAGGCTCAAATTACCTTTCGGCTGGGACCTGAATATTTATAGGGGGTGCGAACACGGCTGCAATTACTGTTATGCAATGTATTCTCACAACTATCTGGAAACAGAGGGGAGTTATTCCTCTACAGGGAAGGAAAACTGTGCTTTTTTCCGGAGGATCTGCGTAAAGACCAACATTGCAGAAGCCCTTGAAAAACAGCTTGGAGCCCGGTCCTGGAAAAGAGATGTAATCAACATAGGTGGAGTGTGCGACAGCTACCAGCCCGCTGAGGCAAGGTACGGCTTGATGCGGAAAGTCCTGGCGCTGATGATCGAATACAAAAACCCTGTTATTATATCCACAAAATCCGATCTTATCCTGAGAGACTATGACCTGCTTGAAGAACTTTCTGAACTGACGTATGTAAACGTCGCAGTCACGGTCACTACAATGGATGATAAGCTAAGCTCTCTGCTGGAACCCCTGGCTTCTTCTCCGGAAATGCGCTTCTCAGTCCTTCGGGCTTTCAAAGATACAGCCGCTGTTACCGGGCTTCATATGATGCATGTTCTTCCTTTTCTTACGGACAGCCCTCAGAACCTTGAGCAAATTCTCTCTCTTGCAGCCGACTGTAAGGTAGATTATGCTCTTACGGGTATCCTTTACCTCAGGGGTGAAACCAGAAAGCATTTTTTCAATTTCCTTGCCTGCAATTTTCCTGAACTTTCTGTTCCTTACCGCCGTTTGTATGAAAAAGGAGTGGTTGACGGGGCCTATCAGGCTGAACTTTACGGGGTGCTCAGGCCTCTCATGGAAAAATACCAGCTCTCAGGAGATTACATAAAACCAATGCAAGCAAAACTTTTACGCCCCAGACAGCTCAAGCTCACGGATTTTTCCAAAGATGATTTTTAAGCTTCATTTTCTTAAATTAGGGAATCCGGATACAGGAAAATGAAGCTCTTGATTTTTCCCATTCCATATTTCTGAGCCTGAAAAGATCAGGGGTGAGAAATAAGAGCTGCATTCCTGAAATCATGTCCCTGTTGGAAGTTATATCCAAAAAAATCTTGATTTTAAGTATTTATTTTTCATCTCCTGCGCAGCTGCAGGAAATGTTGCCTTTCAGGATTTCTTTCCAGTCGCCTATCACGTCGTGGGTCCAGCAGTCGTCGGCTCCTGCGGCTTCCCTCATGACCAGGGCAAAGATGTATGAGAGTTCCTTGACCGTAGCTCCTGCTTCGAGGGCACCCTTGAAGTGCTTCAGGACGCAGGGCTTTGACCTGCCTTTGATGGAGAGGGCAAAGCAGATGAACTGGTAGGTCTTTTCATCGATCATCCGTTTTTCGGCATAAAGCTGGTCAATTTCGTCCAGCTTCTGGGTGAATTCAGGGAAAAATTCTTCCAGCATTTTCATTTATACGGCTCCTTTTTTACCTGCAAACTTGCAGGTTCACACTGTTAAGACGGTACATATACTATGATATTTTTTTATATTTAAGTATTAGTTCAATATTTTTTGAAATCATTCTCTCTTTAATCGTTCTTCTACTCAGTGAGGTTATCTGCAAGGTAGCCATTTACTCCGTGCCCAATAATGTCCGAAACTCCGCTGTGGTTCATTGCTATAAAAGGGACCTTTTTTGAAATCGCTTCCAGAATTGGAATCCCGAACCCCTCGTCGCTGGACTGGTGAGCAGGTTGATAATGCAGAAGGGGAAAAGGTTCTGTACAGTGGTCTTGAAGTCCAGGCTTCAAATTGTACGGAATGCGGGTAATGTGAAGATAAGTGCCCACAGAAAACTCCTGTCGGAGAAATGTTAACAGAAGTTGTTAACTTATTCGGGAAATGATCTTATTTGGAAAAAAGGTTCCGAATTTCGTCTGTTTTATTGTTATATTTCTGAATCCTCATGTTTTACATGAGACAATTCCGATGACTAGTGTCTTAGAAACTTAATTATGGTGCATAATATTTAGACATTTTCTCATCAGCAACTTTTCTCGTAAACTTCCAGTTGATCTTATTTTCATGTTC
>NZ_JJQL01000067.1:0-798 GCF_000979975.1 Methanosarcina sp. 1.H.A.2.2 | reverse complement strand
CAAACATGACAATTTTTAGAAGATGGTTCAAACATTCCAATCTTCAAAATGGTCTTGCCAAACCATTGAGCCTTATACTCCAACTTTGTTACAAAACTGCTCCATGCAGAATCAGCCACAGCTTGAGCTAATTTGTGATTTTTAATCATACCTTTTATATTTAAAGTTTCAATTGCAACTGCTTGGTTTTCGCGTATTAGTGACAATGAAACTTTATGCTGAAAATTATTTCTCTGGTTTGAAACTAATTGATGTTGTTTTGCAAGTTTCTTAACAGCTTTCTTCCGGTTTTTAGAACCTTTAACCTTTCTACTGACTCTTTTTTGTAGCATTTTAAGCTTATTTATAGATTTTTTAAGAAACTTGGGGTTCTCAATTTTCTCCCCTGTAGATATGGCTGCAAATGTCTTGATACCAACATCAACACCTACTAGAGTTGATTCGGAATATTGTTGAGTTAACGGATAGTTATTCAGATCCTCGGTTAAGATGCTAATGTGGTATCTTCCGGCTGATGTTCTGGAAACTGTAGCAGTTCTTAAGAATTCTGAATTAAGATCCTTCTCAACTATTATTTCGTTATTAATGGTAGTTGTTTTGATATGAGTTTCAAAGAATTCAGGTTCAAAAAGGGGTCTATGTATGTTGATTTTAATCCAGCCAATAATGGGTAGAAAGATCTCAGACGTAGTTAAGTTAATTTTATAATGCTGAGGAACCTGAAAAGAGAAATGTTGTTTTTTCTTTAATTTCTCAGCTGGATAATCCCCCAATCCTTTAAAAAAACGTTGATAAGCA
>NZ_JJQL01000072.1:0-842 GCF_000979975.1 Methanosarcina sp. 1.H.A.2.2 | reverse complement strand
CATTAGAAGCCTACAAGTACCTGCCCCAGACCAACTGTGGAGAATGTGGTGAGCCTACATGTATGGCATTTGCTTCCAAGCTGATCGACAGGTCCGGAAAGACGGAAAATTGTCCACCTCTGGTAAAGGAAAAGAAGTACGCAAAGAAGCTGGCAGAACTCGACAGGCTCCTTGCCCCCGAGATCCGTCAGGTTACCATAGGAGTAGGCGAAAAGGCAGCAAACATCGGGGGAGACGATGTACTGTACCGCCACAAGCTTACCTTCTTCAATAAGACAAAGATGTTCTTCGATGTTTCAGACAACATGGAAGAAGCTGCCCTTATTGAGAGAGTCAACAAAATCGCGGACTTCAAGAAGTTCTATGTAGGTCGCAACCTGCTTCTCGACGGTGTGGCAATCAGAGCCGCTTCAAACGACCCGGCAAAGTTCGCTGCTGCTGTCAAGAAGGTAGCAGAAATAGGCCTGCCTATGATCTTCTGTTCCTTTAACCCTGCAGTCCTGAAGGCAGGACTTGAGGTTGCAAAGGACAAGAACCCACTGCTCTACGCTGCAAACAAGGACAACTGGAAAGAAGTCGGAGAACTCGCCCTTGAGTACAAGGTGCCTGTTGTAGTTTCAGCATTTAATGACCTTGACGCCCTCAAGAGCCTTGCAAAGACTTTCGCAGAAGCAGGCATCAAGGACATTGTGCTTGATCCGGGGACCTACCCAAGCGGCAAAGGCCTCAAAGAAACCTTTACAAACTTCCTGAAAATCAGGAGAGCAGGCATTATGGGCGACACCGAGATCGCATATCCGATCATGGCTCTCCCCATCACAGCCTGGATGGCAGGAATTGCA
>NZ_JJQL01000035.1:0-955 GCF_000979975.1 Methanosarcina sp. 1.H.A.2.2 | reverse complement strand
GTGCATAAAAATTCAAAAATTCAATAGCAAGTTACATTATTTACAGTTTTCCAATAAAAATACCTGAATAATAATCCGAGATCTGCGGAAAGTCTGATAGACAGAAACTCAGAAAAAGAAAAACTCTATCAATTCTCTGAAAATTGAATTAAACCCTTTTCCTGCCCTTCTCTTCCTAAAGATCACCTGAAAAATAAGGGATCACCTGAAAATCAGCAATATTTGGCTTCGATAAGATCTGGCTTCGATAATAAAGAATGGAAAAAAATTATTTGTTAAAAACCGCTTTTAAGCAGTAAGTAAACTGCTTTAAGCAGTATTATTTTTATATTTCCCACATTTTGTGGTTTCAGGTTTGAAGCACTTCAACAGCCAGATCGGCATTAATGATATAATCAAAGTTGATAACCTCATCCCATTTCTGCTGCAGAAACATCGACTGGAAACAGACTCCGATAATTTTTCCTTTAGCCGAGCCTTCGAGAACCTTTTTTGCGATTTCTTTAGCTTTTTCAGGCCCGGTGCCGATCTTTGGCATCGCAAGCCCGCCGAGCAGGACAACCACATCAGCATGGGCGTCTATGGGTTCGCCAAGTTGCATCCCCTCAGGAGTCATGGAGATTGATCTGGCTTTTTCAAAGTCAAGGGTGGGAATAAAAGCAAGTTTCCTGTCCCTGACCACAAAACCCAGAAGCTCGGCAAAAGGGGTGCAGAAGCCCGGAGTTCCAACAAAAGTAATCTTTTCTGCTCCTTCGACAAGGCCCCTGAAACTATTCAGGATTCCTCCTACTCCTTGAGATGTGTTTATTATCGGCATGAAAATCTTCTCCTAAATCTTCTCCTTATTGACGTTTCAGTGAACTACCCCTCCCTGTCAGGCTATCACCTGCTGAGGAAGGGGCTTCCTTCGAGTATTTACTTCATTTGAAAATCAGATTCTAAGAATCTAATTCTC
>NZ_JJQL01000100.1:0-1309 GCF_000979975.1 Methanosarcina sp. 1.H.A.2.2 | reverse complement strand
TTGAAAAAAGGAATAATGAATATAATGCAAATTTCATAAAGTTATAAAAAGTTTTGCAGTATAACAATAGACAGTTGTTATTTATTACTGATGGTAATTATCGGACAGCCTGTTTAGGGTGGGGTATTCGTGACCCTCCGCACTCCCGATGTAATAAAACGAACCGTTTATAATGTCTGGATAACAAAACAGTATTATAAAACTGCTATGAATTATTGCCCCTAGAATAAATAGCATAAAATAAAATTGTGTTATAAATAATATACTTCTCTGAAAATAGCTACCGACAGAATCACTGTAACTAGCAAATTTACAGATGAAAGTAACTTAGTGGAAGTAATCTTAGTGGAAGTAATCTGAGCGAAAATAATCTGAGCGAAAGTAACGTTAACTGTAAAAAATGACTTATCTACAGCTATTAGAACAGAGATCTGTAAGATAATGGAACCTGTGAAAACACAGGATATTTGTTAGATATAAGAAGCTTACAAGAAATTTACTAAAAAATTGGAGTTCACTAAAAAACTGGAGTTCACTAAAAAACTGGAGTTTACTAAAAAACTGGAGTTTACTAAAAAACTGGAGTTAAATAATGGTATCAGATAATTTTAGTATTGTACTTGTTTTCGCAGTATATCTGCTTTTTATGATCGCCATCGGAGTTCTCTATTATCGGAAAACGGAGAATCTTGCGGATTATATTTTAGGAGGAAGAAAGCTAAACAGCTGGGTTACTGCGCTGAGTTCGCAGGCGTCGGATATGAGCGGCTGGTTGCTAATGGGATTGCCGGGATATGCTTACCTATCAGGAATGGAATCTATTTGGGTAGGAGTGGGTCTAGCTGCTGGAACTTACCTGAACTGGAAATTCGTTGCAAAAAAATTGCGCCAATATACCCAGATTGCAGGAGATTCCATTACCATTCCTGTATACTTTGAAAACAGGTTCAGAGACAAAAGCCATGCTTTGAGAATTATTTCATCTATTCTGATTCTGGTCTTTTTCCTGCTTTACACTTCCTCAGGACTTGTAGCAGGTGGAAAGCTTTTCAATACTGTATTTGAAATTCCATATCAACAATCTCTTCTTATCGGCGCACTGGTAATTATTAGCTATACATTTCTTGGAGGTTTCATGGCTGTCTGCTGGACTGACTTTTTCCAGGGCATGCTAATGGTCTGCGCCATTGTTTTCGTGCCCCTTGCAGCCTTAAACCGGAGTTTATACTTTATGATTAAAAGTGATATCATTCGGCTTATTTTTCATAGGGTCTAACGAATTTTAATTATTTGTCACCAAATCTTACTC